>CALMYO010000149.1 GCA_937873685.1 uncultured Paracoccaceae bacterium | reverse complement strand
ATGCTGCACGCAATAAGCAGGAACGCAAGCGGTTCGCATACCCCATTTGGGGTATTCGGTCCTCGTCATCCCATTTTCATGTTTTCCGCCAGCGCTTTTTGGTGCGGCACCCAGGGAGTAATTAAAAAACAAAAAACTGATTGCGTGAATGAATAAAAGTATTTTAACATTCAAGAAATTCAAAAAAGAAAATATAGAGAAAAAGCAATATGTATAAGAAAATTGTGATATACAACAAATCTATTCCGTCAGCGCATCCGGAAAGGCTGCCTCGAACCGGTCGATCTCTTGCGCCGGGCCGCAGGAGACGCGGATGCAACGGTCGAGCACCGGCGCCATTGGTTTGCGGATGAATACGTCCCGCTCGGCCAGCGCCGCCAGCACGGCCTGTGCGTAAGCGGCGTCGCAGCCGCAATCGATCGTCACGAAATTCGTCGCAGAGGGCAGGGGGGCAAGGCCGTTGGTGCGGGCGATATGTGCGATGCGCGTGCGGCAGGCGGCGACCTCAGCCACCACCTTGTCCAGCCAGGCCTGGTCGCCGAGCGCGGCGATTGCCGCCACCTGCGCCATCTTGGTCATGCCGTACTGGTTGCGTACCTTGTTGAAGGCGGAAATCGCCTGCTCATCCCCGATCGCATAGCCGCAGCGCAGCCCGGCAAGCCCGTAGGCTTTCGAGAAGGTGCGCATGCGCACGAGGTTCGGCCGCAGCAGATCGACCGGCGGCAGCGCATCGGCCGGCGCGGTTTCGCAATAGGCTTCGTCGAGCACCAGCAGCGTCGTCTCGGGCAGGGCGTCGAGAAAGGCCAGCACCGCACTGGCGCCATGCCAGGTGCCCATCGGGTTGTCGGGGTTGGAGAGATAGACGATGCGCGCGGCCGTCCGCTTCACCGCATCCATCAGCCCGTCGAGATCCTCTCGATCGTCGCGGAACGGCACGGTGGTCAGCGCGCCGCCGCACACCGCAACGTGGTAATTGAAGGTCGGATAAGCGCCGAGCGAGGTGACGACCGCGGTTCCGGGCGAGACATATTGCCGGCAGGTCACTTCCAGCAGCCCGTCGATGCCGCGGTCGATGGCGAAATTGTCGGGCGCAAGCCCGTAATGCGCGGCGAGCGCGACGCGCAGATCGTGGTTTTCCGGATCGCAGTATTGCCACATCGAAGGCGCGGCCGCGGCCATCGCGGCGACCACGGCCGGCGGGGGGCCGAAGCCGCTCTCGTTTGCGCCAAGCCGGGCGGCAAACGGACGCCCGCCGCGCCTGCGCTCCAGCGCCTCGGGCCCGACGAAAGGCGTGGAGGAGGGCAGGGCGGCGACGATCTCGGTGAGCGGCGGGCGGGTCATGGGTGCGGGTCCGGTTAACTGCGACGGTTCTGCCAGCGCCGCACACATCACGCAAGCGCCGCGCTGAGCGCTTGCAGTGCCTCGATATTGAGGCGGGTCAGCGGCTCGGCTTCAGGCAGGGGTTGCGAGGAGAACTTGGCGATGGTCACGCCGCGTTCAAAATCGATCCACAGCCATTGGCCATGGATGCCGATGGCGCAAAGCGCGCCGGTCTCGTTGTGGGTCTGGTACCAGCAATTGCGGTAGACGCCTTCCGGGAACATCAGCGTCCAGTCGCTGCGAGACCAAGGTGCGCCGTCGCCGCCGAAGCGGGTGTCGTCGATAAAGGAAGCGGGGACGATGCGCCGGCCAGCGCACATGCCGCCGTTGCGCACCATTTCGCCGATCGCGGCGAGGTCGCGCACGGTGAGCGATACGCCGCCGGCGGCGCGGCTGGTTCCAACACCGTCGGTGGTGATCGAGGCCGGGCCGCCCAGCCCCATCGGCTCCCACAACAGGCGCGCCATCAGCGCCGCGAGCGGTTCGCCGGCAGCGCGCTCGACCGCCAAACCGAGCAAGTCGGTCACCGGCGAAGCATAGTAGAACAGGTGACCGTGCGGATGCGCATCCATTTGCAGCGTCAGCAGGAAATCGGCGAGCGAAGGCGGCGTGACCCCGTCAGGCGCCGGGTTCCAGCGCATCGCCTGGCGGTAGCGGTCGTGCTGGCCACCCCTGTCGAGATAGGCCTCGGCGAAATCGATCGACACGGTCATGTCGAGCAGGTTCTGCAGCGTGCAATCGCCGAAAGCCGTGCCGGCCGCCTCGGGCACGAAGCGGGTGACGGGATCGGAAAACGCCAGCCGGCCTTCGGCTGCGAGTGCGCCGGCGGTGAGCGCGGTCAGCGATTTCGAGATCGAGAAGGCGATATGCGGGCGGGCGAAATCACGATCCTGCGCCGCCCAATCGAACACTGGCTTGCCGTCCTTCAGCACGGTCAGCAGGTCGCCATGCGACGCGTCCAGCCATTCGGCGACGGACATCGACAGGTCGGGCATGCGCAGAGTGCGGCGCAACATCCCCCGCGGATCGCCAACCGGCATTGGCGTCGCGCCGGCCGGTGCGATTTCAGCAACCGGGATCAGCGTTTCCACCGCCTGGAAGGCGGCGCGAGAAAACGGGCGTTGTCGCCAGTTGGCGAGTGTGATGTCGGATCTGTCCACGAGCGCTGCGCCTGGTTCAACCGGGAGGCGCTGCGCTGGCAAGGCCCGCGCGCCATTCCCGTTTCGCCGGTCAGGATGAACGCGACGCGAAGGCAATGCAACGCTTGTCTCGCCGGTTCGGCTGCACGCTTGTGAATATCCCGGTCGCGGGCCGACGACGAAACGGGGCCGAATTGACGCAGGTCAAGGCAGCTTGCCCTATAATAGCGCACATTATAACATGCTAAATTACATGGCGCGCCATTCCCTTACGGGACGCGCCTGCTGGCGGAGGACAAAATGCCGGGTTACCAACAGTTTGCTCCCACGCGCCGCGGCCTGTTCGGCCTTGGTGCGGCGGCGCTCGCGGCCGCTGCGGCCAATGCGCCGGCGCGCGCGGCGCGGATCGCCACGAGTGCGCGCATCGTCATCGTCGGCGCCGGCGCAGCCGGCACCGCGCTCGCCAACCGCCTTGTCGAGCGCCTCGACGGAGCGTCGATCATCATCATCGACGGTCGCGCCGAACATCTCTACCAGCCGGGCCTCTCGCTGGTGGCGGCGGGGCTGAAGCCGCCGTCCTACGTCGTTTCGAACACCGCCGACTGGCTGCCCTCCGGCGTAGACCTGGTTGCGGAGGCAGCCGCCGCAATCGACCCGGTCGCCAAGACCGTCACGACCGCCAGCGGCAAGGCCATCGCCTACGATTACCTCATCGTCGCCACCGGCCTCGTGCTCGATCATGACGCAATCGAGGGCTTTTCGCTCGATCTCGTCGGCAAGGATGGCATCGGCGCGCTTTATGCCGGACCGCAATACGCCGCGCGCACGTGGGATGCGGCGCGGAAATTCGCCGAACAGGGCGGCGTTGGCCTGTTCACCCGGCCGGCGACCGAAATGAAATGCGCCGGCGCGCCGCTGAAGCACGCCTTCCTGATCGAGGACATCGCCAGCCGCACCGTCGGCAAGGGCAAGTACGAGATGCACTACGCCGCCCCTCAGGGCGCGCTGTTCTCCGTGCCGATCGTGGCCGAGAAAGTGCGCATGCTGTTCGGCGAACGCGGCATCGCCAGCCATTT
The DNA here is from genome assembly GCA_937873685.1 of uncultured Paracoccaceae bacterium. Taxonomy (GTDB): domain Bacteria; phylum Pseudomonadota; class Alphaproteobacteria; order Rhizobiales; family Rhizobiaceae; genus CALMYO01. Next base: position 38,610 of record CALMYO010000149.1, on the reverse strand, counting down.
CTCGCGCACGCTGAAGGCCATCGATCCGGCGCGCAGGATCGCAACCTTCGTCGAGACCGACAAGGATGCGACAGGCGTCGAGACCAGGACCGATGTCGAGATGGGCTACGACTACCTGCACGTCATTCCGCCGCAGCGCGCGCCCGATGTGGTGCGCCAGTCCGGCCTGTCCTGGGCGGACAAGTGGACCGACCAGGGCTGGATGGAGGTCGACAGCAAGACGCTGCGCCACCTGCGTCACCCCGAGGTTTTCGCCGTTGGCGATGTCGCCGGCGTGCCGAAGGGCAAGACGGCGGCCAGCGTCAAATGGCAGGTTCCCGTAGTGGAAGACCATCTCGTTGCGGCGATCGCCGGCAAGGACGGAACGGCGATCTATGACGGCTACACCTCCTGCCCGCTGATCACCCGCGTCGGCCGCGCCATGCTGGTTGAGTTCGACTACAAGAACAATCTGGTTCCCTCCTTCCCCGGCATCATCGCCCCGCTGGAGGAACTTTGGATCAGCTGGCTGATGAAGGAGGTGGCGTTGAAGGCCACCTACAACGCGATGCTACGCGGCAAGGCGTAAGGAGCAACGACGATGAAGGAACTGACCCTGCAAACGCTTGTCGCCGTTTTCGAGGAGATTTTCGGCCGCGCCCTTTTCTGGGGCCTGGTCGCGGTCGCGGCGGTCGTAACGCTGGCCTATATCTACGTGCTGGTGCGCGACCGTTCGGTTTCGTGGCGCAAGTTCCTGCTGGCGCAATTGTCGATGCCGGTCGGCGCCGTCGCCGCGGTGCTGTTCGTTCAGGCGGTCACCAGTTCGCATTTCCGCGATATCGGCGGGCCGATCGACGTGATCGTGTTGCTCGGCGTCGCGGCCATGGGCGCGGTCGGCCTCGCCATTCTCGTCTACACGTTGCAATCCTTTGTGTGGCCGCCGAAGCGCGGCGAGGGGTAGTACGCCGCGTCACCTGCCGGCCGAAAGGGCGGAAACCCGGCTTGTCGCGTCGAACGCTCGCGCCTCGACCAGCGCGATGAAGGCCGAACACGCGTCGTCCAGCGGGCCGGAATTGTCGATGCGTACCGCTTCTGCGGCGCCCGGCCAGTCGTCGATCTGGCGCGACAGCCGCTCGCGAATCTCGGCTTCCGTCTCGCGGCCGCGCCCGGCAAGCCGCGCCGCAAGAACCTCGGACGAGGCGACCACGCTGACCACCAGCATGAGCGGGAAGCGGGCGCGGATGGCGTCGAGCGCCGCGCGCGAGCAGTTGGCGATGGCGACGCCGCCGGTTTCCACATGGACGGCGGCGGCGGAAGGCAGGCCGTAGCGCAGCCCGTGCGCGCGCCAACTGGCGCAGAACGCCCCGTTCGCCTCGGCGCGGGCGAACTCCACCTCGCTCATGGTGTCATGATCTTCGGCGCCTGCGTCGGCCGTGCGCGTGATGGTGCGGCGACAGAACAGGATGTCGGCGCGGCCTGCGAAATGCTGGCGCGCGCAGGCGATCAGGCTGTCCTTGCCAACGCCGCTCGGACCGACCACGGCGATGAACACGCCCGGCCGCAAAGGCGTTTCAGGCGACACGTTCGCCCTCGCGCCACACCCCGCGCACCACCGGCACCTCGCCTTGACCGCGGCGCACCCGCACCAGATCGGCGCGGCTGCCGGGCTTGATCGACCCGCGGTCGTCAAGCCCGACCGTGCGCGCCGGCGTCGCCGTCACCATGGCGATGGCCTGCGGCAAGGAGATGTCCTCGATCTCCTCGGCCAGGATGAACGGCGCATGGATCAGGCTGATCGGCACGTAATCCGACGACAACACGTCGAGCACGCCGGCTTGCGCCAGTTGCCGCGCCGAGACATTGCCGGAATGCGAAGAGCCGCGCACCACGTTCGGCGCACCCATCAGCACGCTCATCCCCGCGGCATGGCTGGCGCGCGCCGCCTCGATGCTGGTCGGGAACTCGGCCAGCCTGACGCCGAGCCCGATCGCCTCGTCGACATGCTCCAGCGTCGCGTCGTCATGGCTGGCGATCGTCACTCCGCGCGCGTTGCAGGCTTGCGCCAGCGCCTTGCGGTGCGGGTCGGAATACTGCGCCGAGGCGTCCTGCCGCCGCTTGACGAAGGCGTCGAAGGCATCGTCCGACAGGCCGCGCTTGATCTTGTAGTAGAGGATGTACTGGTCCATCGTCTGGAACTGGCGCTGGCCCGGCGCATGGTCCATCAGCGACACCAGCCCGACCTGGTGGTCGGCGTCGAAATCGGCGTAATGATCGAGCACGTTGAAGGCGGAAACTTCGCAGCGCAAGTGTACCCGGTGATCGGCCCGCAGGCGGTTCTCGTGGCGCGCGACCGACAGCGCATCGGCAATTTTGCGCATCTCGCCATCGGCAAAACCGCCATCCTCGTCGGCGCCGAGACGCAGGCAATCGAAAACCGTGGTGATGCCGGACGCGGCGATCTGGGCGTCATGCGCCTGGATCGCCGCGGTGACGTTCCAGCGCACGCCGGGACGCGGCGAGTAGTGCGATTCCAGATGATCGGTGTGCAGTTCAACCAGCCCGGGAACAAGATAGTCGCCGCCGAAATCGACACCTTTGCGCGACGTTCCTTCGGCAATAACCTTTACCCGCCCGTCGCACACGACCACGGTTCCGTCGATGACGGCATCCTCCAGCACGATCCTGGCGTTGGTGAATACGGTTTCGTCGTGGCTGGTCATGTCAGGCGTTTCCGTTTGGATTGGGCGGCGCGAGCGGCCGTTCGACCGCGATGTGGAACGGGTCGCCTTCCCGCGGTTCGACGAAGATCGCCATGCGGTCGATGTGAACCGGCGCAGCGATCGCGGCGGCGAACCAGTCTTCCAGCGCGCTCCGCACCACGGGGCTTTGCTCGGGTCCGACACGGTCGGTCAGCGTCATGTGGAAGAAGAATTCGTCGAAGACATAAGGGTAGCCGTATTGCTCCAGATGGCGCAACTGCTTTGGCGTCAGCCTTGAGGGATTGCGCTTCTCGATCTCGGCATGGGTGAGCGGCGCGCGGTAGGGTTCGAAATGGCGCACCGTCTCGTCAGCCAGAGCCTGCAGCAGCGCCGATGGCGCGGCCGGCGTCAGCGCAAAGAAGCCCTGGATCTGCGTGATCTCGAGCTTGACCAGACCTGCGCCAGGCGTGGCCGCGCACCAGGTGTCGAATACCTCGAACAGGTCGGCTTCAGAGCGCTTGTTCGCCAGCCGGAACGGCGCCTTCATCGTCGCATGAAAACCGTAGCGGCCGGCCGATTTAACCAGCGCGGCGCGCTCCCCGGCGTCGAACCCGGCGACCTGCGGCAAGGCGCCAGCCCGCCCGAGCCAGCGGTCGGCCAGCGCGGTGAGCGGGTGGTCCTCCGCCGTCACGAAGTAGAGGGCATAGCGCATGCAAGGTTTCCGAATCTGCGTGGCGCAGGGATAGGGGGCGGAGATGACATTACGGCGACACCGGCGCAAGCGCGTGTCACGGCCCACGGGATGCCATCATGCCTGCCGGCCGATCAACTTGCCGCGCGCCCAGCCCGAAAGCGTGTCCATCGCCATCACCATCAGCACGATGAGCACGATATAGTAGCTCACCTCTTCCCAGTCCTTCTGGGTGATGATTGCCTGCGTCAGCAAAAGACCGATGCCGCCGCCGACGATCGCGCCGATCACCGTGGCCGAACGCGTGTTCGATTCGAAATAGTACAGCACCTGGCTGAGGAACACCGGGATGACCTGCGGCATCACTCCGAACCTTGCCTGCTGGAGGGCGTTCGCGCCCGTCGACTGCACGCCTTCGATCTGCTTGTTGTCGACATTCTCCAATGCTTCGGAGAACATCTTTCCGAAGGAGCCGGTGTCGGTCAGCAGGATGGCAAGCGACCCGGTAAGCGGCCCCGGACCGAAGGCGCGGCTGAGGATGATGGTCCAGATCAGCCCGTCGACGCCGCGCACGAAGTCGAACAGCCGCCGCATGGCAAAGCGGATCGCACGCGATGGCGCGAAATTGGACGCGGCCAGGAAAGCCAGCGGCAACGCGACAAGCGCAGCGCCCATGGTGCCGAGGAAAGCCATCAGCACGGTTTCGAACATCGCCCACATCACGTCGCCGTGCCGCCACATCTTGTTGGTCCAGAACTCGGAGACCATGTAGGCAATGTTTGGCCGCGCCGGATCGATCCGCTCGCCCCACAGGGACAGCGCCAGCAATTCCCCCGGCCCCTTGCCGGAAAACGGGCTGTCGAGCGTGAAGAAGAACAACTCCCAGCCATACTCGTAGCGGAAGGTTTCGGTGCGATTGCGGGTGAACGAGAACCTGCCCTGACCGGTGGTGACAGTGACGCGGGTGTCCGATGCGTTGATCCAGTCCGGCGCCGGTTCAGACGGCAGGTTCACTTTGATGCCGTCTTCTGTCGGATTGACGGCAATCTCGCCGTACTGCGGGTGGAGGTAACGCGCGTTCGGTCCCTCGTACACGACGCTGTGGCCCCGGCCGAGATCGATGCGCGTGGCGTCGCCCTCAACAGAAATCCACTCCGGCAGACGGCCTGCCGGCCAGGCGCCCTTTGCCTCTCCTTCCACCGCCACAGTCACCGCACCGCTGCGGTTGTCGCGCGTCACATGGGTTTTGTAGCTGACAAAATCCGACAGCAGTACCTTGACGTTGTCGCCCCGCGCGCGGGCGGCCAGCCCGGCGATATCGAAGGCAAAGGCAATGTATACGAGATATAATAGGATGGCGACCGGAACCGCCATCTTCACCAGCCGCTTGCGGCCGAATGCGGCAAGCGTTTCGGTGCGCCGGGCGTCGGCGATGTCCGTGGCGACGGTCAACTCAGGCTCCCTTGACAAGGCGGTTGCGATAGTGGCTCGACGTCTGGTCGAAGATCACGATGGTGATGAACAGGAGGATGAAGATCGCGATCACCTCGTCGTATCGGCCCTGGCCCCATTGCAGCGCGGTCTTCAGGTCGTAGCCGATGCCGCCGGAACCGACGAAGCCGAGAATGGCCGAGGCGCGCACGTTGATTTCGAAACGCAGCAGTGCATAGGAGAGCCAGTTCGGCGCGACCTGCGGCACCACGCCGAGCCACATCCGCTGGCCCCAGGTGGCGCCAACAGATGCAAGTCCTTCGACGGGCTTGAGATCGGCGTTCTCGTTGACTTCGGAGAAAAGCTTGCCAAGCGCGCCGGCGGTGTGAAAGGCGATGGCGATCATCGCCGGCACAGGCCCGCCGCCGAGGATGAAGATCAGCACGAGGGCGATGACGATTTCGGGAATCGCACGCATGCCGTCCATGCTGCGGCGAAACAGCGGGATCAGGCGCGGCCATAGCGCCAGACCACGCGTCGACAACAACGACAGCATGATCGCGATCAACCCGCCGATCAGGGTGGAGACCGCCGCAATGTTGATGGTTTCCAGCAACGACGGCAGAAACTTGATGAACAGGCCGGGAAGGTTCGCCGCATGGCGTGCGGCCTCCGAGACAACCTCGGCGGGGAAATCGAAAAACTGGTGGATGCCTTCAAGGAAACCGCCGGCGTTGCGCTGCTCGGCAAGCATGAAGCCCGAGGCCATCAGCAGCACGAACACCAGGAGCAGGATGCCGCCATAGGTCTGCTTCTGGCGCGCCATTGCCAGGTAGTTCCGGCGTATGGCGGCAGTGTCCATGGCGGCGTCAGTCATGGGAACGGTCCTGTCGATCGACAGCGGCGGAGCGCAAGGCGCGCCCCGCCGCGTCGCCTGGGATTACTGCTTGGCCTTGCGGACAGCGATGATCGACTCGTAGGCGTCATGCGCGATCGGCGCGAAACCGGCGGTCTCGCCAGCGGCCATGTTGTAGGCGCACTGCTGGTCCTTGGCGTGCAGGCCCTTGAGGAAGTCGACGACCTTCGTCTTGACATCGGCCGGCAGGGCGCGACGCAGCACGATCGGGCCTTCCGGGATCGGCTTGGACTTCCAGATTTCGACGATGTCGTTCATGTCGATGAGGCCGGCGTCAACCGCCTTGCGCAGAGCGCCGGAATTGTAGCCGTCTTCCCACTTGCCCTGGCCGTCAGCCCAGGTGACGCCGCCGTCAACATCGCCGTTCTTGACCGCGACGATGGTCTGCTCGTGACCGCCGGTGAACACCACTTCGCCGAAATAAGCGCCGTTTTCCATCGACGCGCCCGTCGCTTCCGGGATCTCGATCGACGGAATCAGGTAGCCGGACGTCGAGTTCGGGTCGCCGAAGCCGAACTTCTTGCCCTTCATGTCGGCGAGAGAGGCAATACCCTTGTCCTTGCGGGCAAAACCGATCGAGTGATAGGCGAACGAACCGTCGAGATTGGTCTTGACGAGCACGACATCGACCGCTTCCGGATCGGTCAGGTAGGTTTTGGCGTAGGCAGAAGCGCCGAGCCAGGCCATGTCGATGGAGCCGCCGAGCAGTCCCTGGATCACGCCGTCATAGTCGGCCGGGGTGAACAGTTTGGTTTCCACGCCGAGCAGTTCCTGCACGTAGGCGCGCACGCATTCGTTGGAGGTAAGGCGGTCCTGGGCGTTTTCGCCGCCAAGGATGCCGATGCGGAATTCGGTGATGTCCTGGGCGGCTGCGCCGACCGTCATGGCGATCGCCGCGGCGGCGGTGAGAAGCATCTTCTTCAACATGTGACGTCTCCTGTTGGGATATTTGCGTGATTGCGTTCGACCCGCGCCGTTTCGGCGCGGGATCCCTTCCGTTCATGCGCTGGCGGTGGCCGGGGCGAGACGGACAGAGGATTGTTGCGCCTGGCCTGAGTCGGCGGCGGGCGAGGAAAGGCTGGTGGAGGTCATCGCCTCGGAGATCTCGACGCCATGGGCGTCGGCGCCGTAAACTTCGCGAACGGCGTCGGTGGTCAATTCGTCGGGCGTCCCGTCGAAAACGATGCGGCCCTGCGCCATGCCGATGATCCGTTCGCAATAATTGCGCGCCGTATCGAGCGTGTGCAGGTTGGTGATGACGGTAATGCCGTCGCGACGGTTCACGTCGCGCAAGGCGTCCATCACGATCTGGGCGTTGAGCGGGTCGAGCGAGGCGATCGGCTCGTCGGCGAGCAGCATCTTCGGCGATTGCATCAGCGCGCGGGCGATCGCCACGCGCTGCTGCTGGCCGCCGGAAAGCGCCTCGGCCCGCTTCGGCGCGTTTTCGGCGACGCCGAGCCGTTCAAGGATGTCGATGGCGCGCAGGATGTCGGCGCGCGGCCAGATGTCGAACATGGTTGCGACGGTCGAGCGCAGGTTCAGCGTGCCGTGCAGCACGTTCGACACCACGTCGAGGCGTGGGACGAGATTGAACTGCTGGAAAATCATCGCGCAATCGCGACGCCAGGCGCGCAACGCAGCGCCCTTCAGCGCGGAAACCTCCAGGTCGCCGAACCGGATCGCCCCTTCTGACGGGGCGATCAACCGGTTGATCATGCGCAACAGTGTAGACTTGCCGGCGCCGGAACGGCCGATGATACCGACCATCTCGCCATTGCGTATCGTCAGCGAAACCGACTTGACCGCCGCATTGGCGCCGAAGCGGCGCGTGACATTGGTGAGTTCAAGCATGGATCGTCGCCCCCGGTCCTGCTCAGCGCAGCCGCTGGTGACCGGTTAACGACGCTGTGTGACGGACGGACGACAGGTATGTAACAATACGGTGACGGCACTATGCCGCCGCCCGGTGGCCGTCAGCTATTGGCGACCTCGTGCCGTGCGACGAATTCCTCCGCCGAGAGAGCGCGGAAATCGGCGAGCGCGGCGCGCAGCCTGTCGTGGTCCCAGTCCCACCAGCCGAGCGCGTCCATGCGTGCGGCGGTATCTGCGTCGAAGCGCTGGCGGATGATCCGTGCCGGCACCCCGCCGACGATCGTGTAGGGCGCGACATCCTTAGAGACCACGGCGCCTGCCCCGATCACAGCACCGTTGCCGACGGATACGCCGGGCAGGATCGTCGCGCCATGGCCGATCCACACATCATGGCCGATTGTGACGCGGTTGCCGCGCCGCCAGCCGAAGAAGGCGTCGTCAATGTCGGCGTCGGGCCAGTAGTCGGCGGCGCGATAGGTGAAATGGTGCAACGTCGCGCGCCAAACCGGGTGGTTCGGCGCGTTGATGCGCACGGCGGACGCGATGTTGGCGAACTTGCCGATCGTCGCGCACCAGGCCGAGCAATCCTGCATCAGATAGGAGTAATCGCCGATCTCACACTCCGAAATGCGGCACCGCTCGGCGATCTCGGTGTAGCGCCCGAGCGTGGTGTCGCGCAGTTCGACGGTTGCATGGACCAGCGGTTCGACGGAAAGGCGGGTCATGGTCAGGCGGCCTCGCGGCGCGGGGCGAAGGCGGAAACGTCGATCGTCGCATCCGCCACAGCCTGTCGCACCGAACCGTCATGGAAGATGCCGAGCAGGGCGACGCCCCTGCGCTTCTTGGCGGCGATCAGGTCGAGCACCACGTCGCGATTGGCGGCGTCGAGCGAGGCGGTCGGCTCGTCGAGCAGCAGGATCGGATGATCGGTGGTGAAGCCGCGCGCGATGTTGACGCGCTGCTGTTCGCCGCCGGAGAAGGTGGAGGGCGGCAATCGCCATAGCATCTGCGGCAGGTTCAACTGCGCCAGCAGGTCGCGCGCCCGCGTCAGCGCGATGGCGGGTTCCACGCCGCGCTGTGTCAGCGGTTCGGCGACGATATCCTCCGCCGCGACGCGCGGCACAACGCGCAGGAACTGGCTGACATAGCCGATCGTCTCGCGCCGCACCTCCAGCACGAGACGCGGCTCCGCGCGGGCGAGGTCGACCGCGCCGCCGCGATGGCGCACCATGATTTGCCCGGCATCGACAGCGTAGTTTCCCCAGACCATCTTAAGGATCGAGCTCTTGCCGACGCCGGACGGGCCGGACAGCACGGCGCATTGGCCATCGGCGAGCGTGAAGGAGGCGTGGCGCAGCACCGGCAGTTCAATGCCGCTGCGCAGATGCATTGTGAAGGTCTTCGACAGGCCGGTAACGACGAGCGGCGACATGGCGTAGAGGCTCCCGGTTAGGCGGCGAGGATGGAGGAAACGAGCAGCTGCGTGTAGGCGGCCTGCGGATCGTCGAGCACGCGGTCGGTCAGTCCGTGCTCGATCACGCGCCCGTCCTTCATCACCATCATGCGGTCCGACAAGAGCCGCGCCACGGCGAGATCGTGGGTGACGATGATCGCCGAAAGGCCGAGGTCTCGCACCAGCCCGCGCAACAGGTCGAGCAGCCGCGCCTGCACCGAGACGTCGAGCCCCCCGGTCGGCTCGTCCATGAAGACGAGTCGCGGCGCGGTGACGAGGTTTCGGGCGATCTGCAGGCGCTGGCGCATGCCGCCGGAAAAGGCGCGCGGCTGGTCGTCGATACGGTCGGTCTCGATCTCGACGCGGCTGAGCCAGTCGATTGCGGTGTCGCGGATGCGGCCATAATGCCGCTCGCCGACAGCCATCAGCCGTTCGCCGACATTGGCGCCGGCCGAAACCGTCATGCGCAAGCCGTCGGCAGGGTTCTGGTGCACGAAGCCCCAATCGGTGCGCATCAGGAAGCGCCGCTCGGCTTCGGTCAGGTCGGATAGGTCGCGCATCGCGCCGTCACGCATGCGGTAGCGTATGGTCCCTGCGGTGGGTTCGAGCCGGCGCGACACGCAGTTCAGCAGCGTCGTCTTGCCGGAGCCGGATTCGCCGACCACCGCCAGCACCTCGCCCGGCCACAGGTCGAAGGACACGTCGGCGCAGCCGGTGCGTACGCCGTAAGTCTTTGTCAGATCGCGAACGGAGAGGAGGGGGAGATCAGTCATGCTGCCGCCCCCATCTCGCCAAAATGGCCCGCCGCGCGGCGTTCCTCACAATGGTCGGTGTCGGAGCAGACGAACATCCGCCCGCCGCGGTCGTCGAGCACCACCTCGTCGAGATAGACTTGTTCGGCGCCGCACAGCGCGCAGGGCTTGTCGAACCGTTGCACCTCGAAGGGATGGTCCTCGAAATCGAGGCTGACGACCCTGGTATGCGGCGGCACGGCGTAGATGCGCTTCTCGCGCCCGGCGCCGAACAATTGCAGCGCCTTGCTCATGTGCATCTTCGGATTGTCGAATTTCGGCGTCGGCGACGGGTCCATCACGTAGCGCCCCTCCACCTTCACCGGATAGGCGTAGGTGGTGGCGATACGGCCGTTGCGGGCGATGTCCTCGTAGAGCTTGACATGCATCAGCCCGTATTCCTCCAGCGCATGCATGGTGCGCGTTTCGGTCTCGCGCGGTTCGAGGAAACGCAGCGGCTCGGGGATCGGCACCTGGTAGACGAGGATCTGGCCGGCCTGCAAAGCGGTCTCCGGGATGCGGTGGCGGGTCTGGATGATCGTCGCGTCGGCTGTATGGGTGGTGGTAGCCACGCCGGCGGTTTTGGCGAAGAACTTGCGGATGGAGACGGCGTTTGTGGTATCGTCGGCGCCTTGGTCGATCACCTTCAGCGTGTCGTCGGGGCCGATCACCGCCGCCGTCACCTGCACGCCGCCGGTGCCCCAGCCATAGGGCATCGGCATTTCGCGCGAGGCAAACGGCACCTGGTAGCCGGGTATCGCGATTGCCTTCAGGATCGCGCGGCGGATCATCCGCTTGGTCTGCTCGTCAAGATAGGCGAAGTTGTATTGGCCGATCGAGGACATTTTAAGCGCTTCCTTCGGCAAAACTCAAATCTGCGGGGTTATGGGAAAGACGAATCCAACGGTGAACGACGCCATGGACACGTCCTTCCTTGCGCAGGAAACCGGCGGCATGCCGCTGTGGGGTCTCGGCCTTGCGGCGTTGCTGTTCTTCCTGATCCGCCCGGCGATGATCGTCTTCCTGCCGGACGAGATGTGTGGCCCCGGCGGCTGGCTGATCGATACCGACAACGGCGGCTGGTTCGTTGGCGGCGATGGGGATGGCGACGGCGGAGACGGCGGCGGGGATTGAGGCGCTGCCCTGCGGGGCCGCGTTTTCAGCAGGTTCTCTATCCATACCTAGTTCTGGCCCATCGCCGACTGCGATAAGCGGATTGCCATAAACTTCGCAGCACGCTATTTTCTGGCGATGCCGAAGGCGATCACTATTCTGCCCAAAGCAGCCCGCGAACTGCGGCGGCAGAAGGCGGATGCCGGTCGCATCCTCGACAAGCTGGAGCAGTTTGCAAAAAATCCTGCGGCTTTTGCGAACAATGTGAAAGCGCTTTCCGGTTCCACGCATGCGCGGTTGCGCATAAGAGACTACCGGGTCATTTTCGAGGAAACGGCCGACGAAATCATCGTCATCAGGATCGGGCCGCGCGGTTCGGTTTATGACTGAGGAACAAAGCTTATGAACACGCGTTTTCTCGTCACGCCGAATGGCGAAGAACTGGCGGTGCTGCCACGCGCCGAATACGACGAGATGATCGAAGCCGTGGCCCGCACGCGAGATGTGGCAGACTATCGCGCAGGGTATTTGCCGGGCCTTACTCCGGCCGAAACGCGTGAGTACGTCGAAGCGCCAACCCCGCTCTCGTTCTGGCGCAAGTATCGCGGTTTCACCCAAGCTGATCTCGCCGCGCGGGTGAAGATTGGGCAGGGTTACCTCTCCGACATCGAGAACGGCAAGCGCGCCGGTCCGGTAGAGCTTTGGTTGAAGCTGTCGCGCGCCCTCGACCTGCCAATCGAGGCGATTGTCGACGACGCGGACGAGGCTGGCTGAAAAGCTCATTCCGCCGCTTCCCGCAGCGCTTCGCCGTTTCGTTCCTCGTGTTCCCGGCGCATGCGACGCACGAGGTCGAGTTCCGCCTGGAAATCGACGTAGTGCGGCAGCTTCAAGTGCTCCACGAAGCCGGTCGCCTGCACGTTGTCGCAATGCGACAGCACGAATTCCTGGTCCTGCGCCGGCGCGACGATGTCCTCGCCGAATTCCGTTGTGCGCAGCGCCCGGTCGACCAGCGCCATCGCCATCGCCTTGCGCTCCGCCTGGCCGAACGCCAGCCCGTAGCCGCGCGTGAACTGCGGCGGCGCCTTGGCCGAACCGGCGAACTGGTTGACCATCTGGCACTCGGTCAGTTGCACCCGCCCGATCGTCACCGCAAAGCCAAGCTCCGGCAGGAACGCTTCCACCTCCACCTCGCCGATGCGGATTTCGCCGGCAAACGGGTGCGTGCGCCCATAGCCGCGCTGAGTCGAATAGGCGAGCGCCAGCAGGTAGCCCTCGTCGCCACGCGACAGCGCCTGCAGTCTTGCGTCGCGCGACAACGGGTACTCCGGCGGTGCGCGGGTGATGTCGGCCGGTTCCTGCTTCGGCTGGCCCGGATTTTCCTCCTCGATCAGCCCCTCTTGCGCGAGGATGTCGGAGACGCGCATCACGGCCGGCCCGCCGGCGTCGCGGGTCGCCGGCCCGTCCACATCGGCGTCGCCGGCGAGTTCGGGATCGAGCAGGCGGTGCGTGTAGTCGAAGGTCGGTCCGAGCAACTGCCCGCCGGGCAGGTCCTTGTAGCAGGCCGAAATACGCCGCTCGACCAGCATCGCTCCGGTGTCGACCGGCAGCGACGCTCCGAAGCGCGGCAGAGTGGTGCGGTAAGCGCGCACGAGGAAGATCGCCTCGATCAGGTCGCCGCGCGCCTGCTTGATCGCCAGCGCCGCCAGTTCGCGATCATAGAGCGAGCCCTCTCCCATCACCCGGTCGACGGCGAGCGCAAGCTGGGCTGCGATCTGCTCCAGCGTCAGTGCCGGCACGCTGCGGTCGCCCCGGCGGCGGTCGGCCAGCAGCCGGTGGGCGTTGTCGATGGCGGCCTCGCCGCCCTTGACCGCAACATACATCGGCTCAATCTCCCGAAACGATGCGGGTGGAGCGCGGCAGCGCCATCACGCCGCCCGGACCGGCCAGGACGATGTCGACGCCGCGCGGAAACAGGGCGCGGTTGGCGACCCGCTGGGCGGTGAAATCCGCCGGCAAGGGGCGGGGCGCGACACGGCGTTGTGTCTCGATGCCCGGGCCTTCGAGCACGAGCGTTTCGCCGCCTTCGAATTCGGCGACCTGCAACACCAGCGTCGCCGAACGGTCGGGATACTCCAGCGAGCCCTGCGCAAAGGCGGCAAGCGGCGGCATCGCGGCCGGCTCGGCGATGAAGGCGAAAGCGGCCGCCACGGGTTCCCGGACCATCGGCGCGCCGGCATGGAAAGACAACCAGCCCGTAACGGCCGGTTCTGCGGCCAACCCCGCATCCAGCCAGACCGGCGTGTCGGCGTCGCAAAGCGCCAGCGCGATGGCGCCGGCGACCGGAGACAACGGCATCGGCGGTTGGGTGGCCGGCCCCACCGGCTGCACTGTTCCGGGCTCGGCCAGCGCGTTCATCACGGCGTGAAAGGCGCCCTGCGCATCGAGGACCGGTTCTGTGAAGCCGCCATCGAGCGCGGACGAAAGAGGTGCGGATCCGGCCATCAGTCTTCTCCGCGGACGAGGGTGAAGAACTCGACGCGTGTCGCCGCCGTCTCGGCGCGGCGCGCGGCATCGCGGCCTTCCTGTTCGGCTTCGAGCGGCGCGATGATCTCGGCCTCGATGCGCGCTTCGCGCTGCGGATCGCCGGCAAGCGCATCGATCACCGCGGCGATCTGCGCCTTCGCCGCATCGCGGCCGATGAACAGCGCATGGCCGACCGCGCCGTCGGAAAGGCGCACGGTGGCGCGCGTCACCGTCGCCTCGCCGAAGTTGAACGGCTTGCCGGTGCCGCCCATGCGCCCGCGCAGCAACATCAGCCCGGTTTCGGGTCCGCGCACCGCCGTGAAGGCCGGGTCTTCGCCGAAGGCGCGGAACCGCTCGGCAAGCGCGCGCTCCGGTGCCAGCGCCAATACGCCCATGCGCCTGCGGCGCCGTTCGTCCATGTCTGACAGGTCTGTCACGTGCATCCCATATTTGTCTATTGATTTAGACAAGCATACATATTATCCCTATCCATAACGCAAGGCAATGACGGTTCGATGACAAAGCCTCCGAAAACCGGAAGACCCGCGATCCAGCGCGGTAGCGGCGTGGCTTTGTGGCGCCAGATCGCCGACGACATTCGCGCAGGGATAGCCTCCGGCCTTGCCGACGCCGACGGCCGGCTGATGACCGAGGCGGCGCTGGCGGCGCGGTTCGGCGTCAACCGCCACACGGTGCGCGCAGCGATCGCCTCGCTGCAGCGGGAAGGCGTTCTCGAAGCGCAACAGGGGCGCGGCACCTTCGTGCGCCGCCGGGCCCGCTACGCCTTTCCGATCGGCGCACGCACGCGGTTCTCCGCAGGACTCGAAGGGCAGGCGGGAAGGCGCACGCATGTGTTGGTGGCAAGCGCCGCCGAAGCAGCCGGGCCCGACGTGGCCGCCGCCCTTCATCTCGCCGAAGGCGCGCCGGTCATGCGGCTGGAAACGCGCGGCGATGGTGACGGCATGCCGCTCAGCCGTGCCACGTCATGGTTCGATGCCGAACGCTTTCCGGGCTTCGACGCGGCCTTCGAGCGGCTTTCCTCGATCACGGCGGCATTCGCCGAACATGGCGTCGCCGACTACTTTCGCGCTTCGACCGTGGTAGCCGCCCGCCACGCCGACGCCGCCGACCTCGCCGACCTGCGCCTTTCGCCGGGCGCCGTGGTCCTGGTGGCGACCGCGGTGAATGTCGATCGCGACGGCAAGCCGATCCAGTTTTCCGTGACGCGCTTTGCCGCGGACAGGGTTGAACTGATGGTCTCCGGCCAGTCTGACGCGGGTTGAAAGGGTGCAGGCCCGAACCGTGCCTGAATGTCACGCCGCCCGCAGGGTTGGCGACGACTCCGAACGCACAGGCGCCAGCGCCTGCCGCCGCTGCTCCCACTGGCGGCAGCTGTCGATCCACGCTCGCGCCACGGCAGTGAATTCGCTTGCGGGCAAGGCAGGAGAGATCATGTAGCCCTGACCTTCGTCAACGCCAAGTTCGTGCAGGATTTGCGCCTGCTCGCGGCGCTCAACGCCTTCGGCAACCGTCGACTTGCCGAGTTCGGCGGCAAGCGCGACCAACATCCTGACAATACCAACCGATTCCGCGCTGTGCTCGATCATGTCGACGAAGCATTTGTCGATCTTGATGATGTCCACTGGCACGCCCTGCACGTTGGCGAGACCGTTATGGCCGACGCCGGTATCGTCGAGTGCGAAGCGGTATCCGGCCTTGCGCTTGTCGAGTATCGCTTTTCTGACTGCTTTGCTGTCAGCGATCGGCTGGCGCTCGGTAATCTCCAGGACGATGTTGTTCAGCGGAATACCAGCCTCCGCGAAAATCGCGTCGATCTGCGAAAGGAACTCGCTGTCGAGTAATAATTCGGGAGGCATGTTAATCGACAGCTTGAAGTCGGGAATGGCGTGACAGATTCCGGAAAGTTCTACCGCGCTGGCTTTGACGACCTGCAAAGTAATATCCTTGATCAATCCTTCAGCTTCTGCAAGGGCGATGAACCGGTCTGGCGCGATCTTCGAACCGTCCGGCCTGATCCAGCGCGCAAGCGCTTCGCAACCGCAAAGCCCGTTGTCCGAAAGGCGAAATACCGGCTGGAAATGGGGCAAGATCTGGCCTGCCGTGATCGCGTCCCGCAAATCGTCGCGCATCGTGCGCGGCTGCGTCATCAGCGCGCCGGCGATGCTGGCGAGCAGGAAGCCGACAAGGCCGCCATAGGCGGCTGAACGTGCGGCGCCATCCGCGCCCCAGGCGTCGAGCGCAAACGAGGGTATGGCGATCGAGACGGACAACGGATACCGATCGCTTCGCGCAGAAAAGGAGCGCGGACTTTCATCGGAAATGGCGACCTTGGCGATGTCGGTCCCGAACTCCGCCACCGTCCTTCCGTCCGAAAGGGCAATCCGCGCCATGGCCGTGTCGCGTATTTCTGCCGGGAGGTAGTCGTAGAGCATTGTGTCGAAGCTGATTGCCGCGACGATTCTGCGCTCGCCGACGCGATTAGCGACCAGAAGCAGATTCTCAATTCCGGAAACGGAAACTGCATCGTTGCGCGCAGGAAGGAACGTGCTGGCGGCCAGTCCATAATGCGTGGCATAGGCTCTGGCGCCGTCCGGAAGAATGCACTCGATTGCAGAGTCCGCCCCGCTCACGAAGACCGTCTTGACGGGCCCTTTCGAAAACAGGGCCATGTCCACGGGTTCGAATGCCGATTCAGCGCAGTTTCCAAGTCCCAGGCCGTTGAAATCGTGGATGGAGATGAGGGCGTAATCTGCAGCCAGTTCCGCGCGGCGCGACAGGTTGTTGGCCAACTCCTGTGCCTTTCGCAAGTTTCCGAAGTGCCGGACTTGCCCATCGACAAGCAGAGCCGTGCCCGCCCCTGCTGACGTGAACACAAGGGCGATGACTGCAAGCAATGCTGAAAGCCGGTAACCCGATCTTGGTCGTCGCACACCCTGACCCCCGATGATCTGAGAGAGTTGTCGCAGACTGCTTACCCAAACGTACACGCGATGGTTTTGTTGGTAACATTCCCGTGATCGACGGCCCCGGGCCTGAAATCGTGCGGCGGTGATCGCCCCGTCCGCAAGCGCGTTTGTGTCGCAAGGCGAAACCTGCGGCGGCTTGACTCATCGCAATCGAGGTGAACACATTCGCATCCTGCCAACGGTGCGGCTTGCGCAGCCGGGCTGACAAATGGCTGTCATGAAGCGGGGGCTAAACGGGCTGCCCGAAGTCGAACAGGAGGTTTCAATGACAAGGCGAATGAAGACGCTGTTTCTGGGAGGCGTCGCCTGGAGCGTGATGGCCGGCGCGGCCTTTGCCGCCTGCCCGGCCGTGACCGTGGCAGACCCGATGGGAGTGGCCGCCGGCGCCCATCCGCAGCAATACGAACTGGCGGAATTCCAGACGGCCGCCAATTGCACGCTGGAATTCTCCGAGAATCCGGACATCGCCAAGTTCAACGGCATGATCCAGGGCAACCCGGAAATGCCGCCGCTGGCCCAGCGCCTGCCGGAGGAGCCGCTGGTCGTCGCACCGTACGATTCGGTCGGCAAGTACGGCGGCACGCTGGACGCGCTGTCGAACGCCACCGAGGCCGGCACGTCGGACTTCATGTCCACCCGTCACGTCAACCTCGTTCGCTATTCCGACGACCTTCAGACGATTGTTCCCAATGTCGCCAAGTCGTGGTCGTGGAACGCCGAATTCACCGAACTGACGTTCAACCTGCGCAAGGGTCACAAATGGTCCGACGGCCAGCCCTTCACCTCGGCTGACGTGAAGTTCTGGTACGACAACCTGGCGCTCGATCCGAAGATCTACGAGAAGCCCAAGGACTATGTGCTGGTCGGCGGCGAGCGCATGCAGGTCGAGACGCCGGATGAACAGACCGTCGTGTTCAAGCTGCCGGCGCCGAAGCCCGGCCTGCTGGCGCACTTCGCCACCCATTTCGGCCAGGGCTTCCAAGCGAAACACTTCCTCGGCCAGTTCCACCCGGCGGTGAACCCGGACGCCGACAAGCGCGCCCAGGAACTCGGCTTCGTCGACGGTTACGACGCCATCAAGGCCTATTACGGCAATTCCGACTGGATGGACACGGCAACCCCGATGCTGAACAGCCCGGACAAGGTCGCCAACCTTCCCGCCGCCGCCGCGCCGACGCTGGAAAGCCACATCGTGATCAAGGAAACCACGGAAGGCCGCCATTTCGTCGCCAATCCGTACTTCCACATGGTCGACACGCAGGGCCAGCAACTGCCCTATATCAACGAGATGGACGAGCTCTTCGCCAACGACCAGCAGGTGCGTCTGCTCAAGCTGGTCAACGGCGAGGTCGATTACAAGACGCAGTCGCTGCAGCTTTCCGATGCGCCGCTGCTGCTCGAAAACCAGGAGAAGGGCGGCTACACCGTCCAGCTCAAGCCGAAGATCGCCATGCATGCGATTTCCTTCAACGTGACCTCCGACGACATGGAAAAGCGCAAGGTCTTCGGCGACCTGCGTTTCCGCCAGGCGATGTCGGTCGCCATCAACCGCGAGGAGATCAACAACGTCGCCTATTTCGGCGAAGGCCAGATCCAGCAGTTCACCGGTTTCTCGCCGGTGCCGGATTTCGTCGATCCGAAGTGGAAGACGTTTGCCACCGAGTTCGACCCGGAAGCGGCCAAGAAGCTTCTTGACGAGGTCGGCGTCGTCGACAAGGACGGCGATGGCAGCCGCGACCTGCCGAACGGCTCGCCGCTGGTGCTGAACCTGCAATTCGCCACCCAGGGCATCGCCGGACAGGTTGTCGAACTGATCGGCCAGCACTGGGCCAATGTCGGCATCAAGACGACGGTCAAGGAAGTGACGCCGGACGAGTACCGCTCCGCGCAATCCTCCAACCAGCTCGATGTCGGCCTGTGGGAAAAGGGCCAGCCGCTCGGCATCATCCTCGCCAACAACGAATTGTGGGTGCCGCCGTTCGAGAACTATTTCGCGCACCGCACCGGCATGTTGTGGGCCGAATGGGTTGATTCCAGCGGCGCCAAGGGCGTGGAGCCGCCGGACTACGTCAAGCAGCTGATCGCCGACATCAACGCCTTCCAGTCGGCGGCGCAGGGGAGCGACGAGTTCAACCAGCTCGGCGCGCGCCTTGTCGAGAACATGACCGGCAACCTGCTGTTCATCGGCACGGCGCTGACGCCAGACCCGATCTACCATCGCAACGCGCTCAAGAATTTCACCGAGTTCAAGACCGCGTCCTATGAGTACTACCGCACCTATCCCTACCGTCCGGCCCAGTGGTGGCTTGACGAATAAGCGGGCTTGCGCCTTGATTGACCTGTCGCCGGGCGAGTGTGTCGCCCGGCGAGCAGCCGGCTTCTGACCGGTGCGAAAGGGGATTCTGCGGGGGATGGGACAATTCCTGCAATTCGCGGCAACGCGTGCGGGGATGGCCCGCATCACCCCGCTGACGGCGTCGCTGATCGTGTTCACGCTGATGGAGCTGGTGCCCGGCACCTGCGCCGAGCGCTATCTCGCGTTCAAGAACACGCAAGGCTCGCAGATTTCGGTCGCCGACATCGAGGCGGAAGAAAAACGGCTTGGGCTCGACCGGCCTTTCCTCGTGCGCTGGACGAGTTGGGTCGGCAACGTGTTCTTCAGGGGCGATTTCGGCGACAGCTGCATCCTTCGCCTCGACATCAACCAGCTTCTCGCCGACAAGTTCTGGATCAGCCTCGGCATCTGTCTCGCTGCGCTGATTCTCAGTTACCTGATCGCCATTCCGGTCGGCATCGTCGCCGCCAGTTCCAACAATGCGGTCGCCAACAATTCGCTGCGGTTCGTCAGCTATCTCGGTCTCGCCTTGCCGAATTTCCTGCTGGCGCTGATCATCATGCTGTTTTCCACAGTGTTTTTTGGCGATTCGCTGACCGGGCTGTTCTCGAAGGAGTACCGCGACGCCGCCTGGTCCTGGGGCAAGTTCTCCGATTTCCTAGCCCATGCCTGGCTGCCGATCTTCATTCTCGGCTGGTCGGCGACCGCCTTTGCGCTGCAGACCGTGCGCGCGCTGATGCTCGACGAGATCGGCAAGCTTTATGTCACCGCAGCCTCAGCGCGCGGCGTCACCGGCTCGACGCTGTTGTGGCGCTATCCGGCCCGCCACGCGCTCGGACCGGTGATCAACTCGCTCGGCTTCGACCTGAACCGCATTTTCAACGAATTGCCGATTGTCGCGATGATCCTGACGCTGACCGAGGCCGGCTCGCTGCTTATCGAATCGCTGGCGCGCTCCAACGACCAACAGCTTGCGGGCGCCATCATCTTCCTGCTCACCGCGTCGATCGTGGCGGTGAACTTCACCACGGACATCCTGCTCGCGCTGATGGATCCGCGGGTTCGCAAGGGATTGATGGGATGACGACGATGACGTGGTTTTCGAGGGAAAAGCAGACCGGCGTCGACCAGAAGGCCAAGGAAGCCTATTTCACGGCGTCGCAGAACCAGCTGATCTGGGCGCGGTTCAGTTCCAACCGTTCGGCGATGATCGCGCTTTGGGCGCTCGTGATCATGGTCATGATGGGCATCTTCGCGCCCTTCCTGTCGCCCTATGACCCGACCATTGCCGGCCGCGACGAGAATTACGAGAACGGCGCGCCGCAACTGCCGAAGTTCTGGGACGAGAACGGCTTTTCCGCCCGCCCGTTCATCTACGCAACCGAGCGCGAGCGCTCCATCAAGACCAATTTCCGCTGGGTGGTGACGGAGAACCGCGACAAGCGCCTCTACGTGCATTTCTTCGTGCGCGACTGGCAGTACAAGATCTTCCATGTCGACCTCGACCTGCCCGGCACGGCGCTCGACATGGACTTTGCGCTGATCAACTCCAACCTGCACCTGTTCGGGGTTGAAGGCGGCAAGATCCACCTGTTCGGCACCGACGCCAGCGGCAAGGACATCTTCAGCCGAACGCTGCATGCCATCTGGACCTCGCTGGCCGTCGGCACGCTCGGCGTCTTCATCTCGTTCGTGCTGGCGCTGATCATCGGGGGCGTCGCCGGCTATTTCGGCGGATGGATCGATTCGGTGCTGCAGATGATCACCGACGCCGTCCGCACCGTGCCATCGATCCCGCTGTTCATGGCGATGGCCGCCTTCATGCCCGACCACTGGAGTTCGGAAACGCGGTTCTTCGTTATCTCGATCATTCTCGGCTTCATCGGCTGGCCGACGCTGGCGCGGCGCATCCGCACCCACCTGCTGACCGAGCGCAGCCAGGAATACGTGCTGGCGGCCGAACTCTGCGGCGCCTCCTCGCCGCATGTCATCCGCAAGCACCTGCTGCCGAGCTTCACCAGCTACATCATCGTCGACCTGATGATCTCGTTTCCCTACATGGTGCGTTCCGAGACGGCGCTTTCCTTCATCGGCCTCGGGCTGAAGGACCCGGTCAATTCGCTCGGCGCGCTGATGCAGAATGTCAGCCAGGCCGACGTGCTGCTGAACTACCAGTGGTATTTCATCCCGGTGCTGTTCTTCGTCGCCCTGGTGCTGGCTTTCGTCTTCGTCGGTGACGGGCTGCGCGATGCGGCCGACCCGTATTCGGGGACGAAAAAATGACGGCAAAGCCGCTGATCTCCGTCCGCGACCTGACCATCCGCTTTCGCACCGACGAGGGGCTGGTGACTGCGGTTGACAACGTTTCCTTCGACATCAAGCCTGGCGAGGTGCTCGGGCTGGTTGGCGAGAGCGGATCGGGCAAGTCGGTCACCGCCAAGGCGCTGATGCGGCTGAACGCCGGCAACACGGTCTACGATCCCGCCTCGCGCATCGTTCTCAACCTGCCGGATGGCGAGATCGACGTGCTTTCGCTGAAGCGCGACCGCGACATGCGCGTGGTGCGCGGCGGCTCGATCTCGATGATCTTCCAGGAGCCGATGGCGTCGTTTGCGCCCGCCATCACCGTCGGCGACCAGATGGTCGAACAACTGCAGATCCACACCTCCATGTCGAAAGCCGAGGCCAAGGCGCTCGGCATCGAGATGCTGGCGCGCGTCGGCATTCCCGAACCGGCGCGGCGTTTCGACCAGTATGCCTTCGAGTTCTCCGGCGGCATGCGCCAGCGCGCGATGATCGCCATGGCGCTCTCCACCAAGCCGCGCCTGCTGATTGCCGACGAACCGACCACGGCGCTCGACGTGACGATCCAGGCGCAAGTGATCGACCTGATGAAGGATCTCGTCAACGAGTTCCACATGGCGATCCTGTTCATCACCCACGATCTCGGGGTGATCGCCCAGACCGCAGACCGGGTGGCGGTGATGTATCTCGGCCGCATCGTCGAGACCGGAACGGTTCGTCAGGTAATCCGCGACCCGGTCCATCCCTATACGCTCGGTCTCATCAACGCGCTGCCGAAAATCGACGACCTGACAGCGGAGTTGACGCCGGTGCCGGGCGACATTCCCTCGCCGCTCGACCGGCCGCCGGGCTGTGTGTTCCACACCCGCTGCCCCGTCGCCATTCCCGGCCGCTGCAACACGGAAATCCCCGGCTTCGTCGACGGCAAGGATGGGCACCGCGCCGCCTGCCTGCTGGCGGCGGAAAGGATGCAGGAAGGGGTGGGTGCGTGACCAATCCGGTGATCGAGGCGAAGGACCTGACCGTCCGCTACACCTTGGGCCATGGCTTCATGACCAAGAAGGTCGACTTGCATGCGGTCGACAACGTGTCGCTGCGCATCGAAAAGGGCAATTTCTTCGGCCTTGTCGGCGAGAGCGGCTCGGGCAAGACGACGCTCGGACGCGCGCTGCTGCGCGCCGCGCCGATCAGCGAAGGTCACGTGATCTATGACGACGGCGAGAAGCGTTTCGATCTCGCCACCATCTCCAAGCCGGACCTGAAGGACTACCGCAAGCGCGCCCAGCTGATCTTCCAGGATCCTTATGCCGCGCTTTCGCCGCGCATGACGGTGCGCGACATCATCGCCGAGCCGCTGGAGGTGATGGGCCTGACGAAGACGCGCGAGGAAACCGACGCGCGCGTGCGCGAGATCGCCGCCAAGTGCCGGCTCAATCTCGAACACCTGCGCCGCTTTCCGCACGCCTTCTCCGGCGGCCAGCGCCAGCGCATCTCGATTGCCCGCGCGCTCGTCTCCGGCCCGCGCTTCATCGTCGCCGACGAGAGCGTGGCGGCGCTCGACGTCTCGATCCAGGCCGACGTGCTGAACCTGTTGAAAGCGATCCAGCGCGACATGGGCATCTCCTTCCTGTTCATCAGCCACGACCTGTCGGTAATCGCCCATGTCTGCGACCACGTGTCTGTGATGTATCTGGGGCGGCTGGTGGAAACGGCGCCGACACGCAAGCTTTTCTCGCGCCCGCGCCACCCCTACACCAGCGCGCTGTTGTCGGCGATTCCCTCGCTCGATCCCGACGATCGCGGCGATGCGCAGAAACTGCAGGGCGAGATTCCCTCGCCGACCAACCCGCCGCCCGGTTGCAAGTTCCACCCCCGCTGCCGCTTCGCCCGCGACCGCTGCAAGCAGGACACGCCGGTCTTGCGCGAGGTGGCGCCGGAGCACTTCGCTGCCTGCCATTTCGCCGAGGAGTTTGACTTTACGAGGGAGTTGCGGGGGTAATGCGATCTTCGGGCATTTGCAGCTCACTGGCGGATTGACCCCCACTCCGGCCCTTCGGGCCACCTCTTCCCTGGTTCGCGGCTGGTTTTTGGGTACACATTTTTTGGCGAGTCGGTGCGGTCTTGCAGCCGCCCGCTGCGAAGGGGCGTCATTCCGGGTCAAGCGAGCCATCTGCGGAGCAGATGCGTAGCGCGTACCCGGAATCCATTTCCTTTCGGAGACTTGGGAAATGCTTGCGTTCAAGGTTGATGCTCTATCGGCAATCTTGACGCAGACTGAAACGCTGCGTGGATTGCGGGTGCGCGCAACCCGCCCGCTACGCGGGCTGCTTGCTTGACCCGCAATGACGGAGCGGAAACAGGGCAAGCGCCACGCACCTCATCGTGCTCGGCGACGTGGCTGGCGTTCCGAGACACGATGGGTGAACGTCGACGCGCTTCCCGTGGGAGAGGACGCGCCGCGCGGCAAAGCAACGCCGTTTCTCGCCCCCATAATATGGCGAAGAGGTGGTCGCGAAGCGACCGGAGTGGAGGGTTCAAGATGATGCAATTTACGGCACGATCTTGTACATCCTGTCCAATGGAATTTAGCGGAAAGATTGTTGACTGGCAAAACAGAGAGCTCGAACGAGTTCAAAGTGAGGGATTCCTGACATGAAACCGGAGGAAGCGGGCCAAGTCCGCGACCCAGATTGGGCAGACATTCGCGAACCCACGATCATCCGGCTCTCCGCCGAAGACCAGCGAAGGTTCGTTGAAGCTCTCCTCGCGCCGCCGAAAATATCGCCTGCCATGCTTCGTGCCTATGAACACCGAAAGCGTCTTGTCGGCGATAACAACCAATGACCACCGGCAACATCCTCTTCATCACCCTTGACCAGCTGCGGGCCGACCTGATTGCCGGGCCGCTGGCGAAGCATGTGCCGACGCCGAACATCGACCGGCTGGCGGGCGAGGGCGTGCTGTTCGAGAACCATTTCACCGTCACCGTGCCCTGCGGGCCGGCGCGCGCCAGCCTGATGACCGGGCTTTATGCGATGAACCACCGGTCGATCCGCAACGGCACGCCGCTCGCGCGCCACCATGCCACGCTCGGCATGGAGATGCGCAAATGCGGCTACGAGCCGCTGTTGTTCGGCTATACGGACGCAACGCCCGACCCGACCGGCATGGACCCGGAAGATCCGGACTTGACGATCTACGAGGGCGTGTCGCCCGGTTTTCGGGAACTCGTTGAAATGCGCCTCGACGCGGGGCTGGAATGGCCGGCCTTTCTGGTCAGCCGCGGCCACGACCTGCGCCACGAGCCGGGCGTCAAGGTGCCGAGCCTTTTCCGTCCGGTTCCGCGGCACGGCGACGCTCCGGCGATCAACGACCCGGCGCGTTACTCTGCGGAAGAAAGCGACACCGCCTACCTGACCGACCGCACGCTGGCGGCGCTGGCCGTGCGCGCCAACAGGCCGTGGTTCGCGCACCTGACCTATATCCGCCCGCACCCGCCGCTGGTTGCGCCGGCGCCGTACAACACGATGGTCGATCCGGCCGCGTTGCCGGCGCCGCATCGCGACGCGCCGTCGCATCCCTTCCTCGACGCCTGGTTCTCCGCGCCGTCGAACACCGGGCTGTTCTGGGGTTTCGATGGCGATTGCGCCGGGCTGGACGATGCGCGCACTGCACAATTGCGCGCCGTCTATGCCGGGCTGGTCGCCGAGGTCGATCACCATCTCGGCCGCGTGCTCGATTTCCTCGATACGAGCGGCCAGGCGGACAACACGCTGGTCATTCTCACTGCCGATCACGGTGAGATGCTCGGTGACAAGCGCATGTGGGGCAAGGACAGCGTGTTCGATCCCGCCTTCCATGTGCCGCTGATCCTGCGCGGACCGGGCATCGATGGCAGTGGCCGGCGCGTCGGTCACCTGACCGAATCCGTCGACATCGCCCCGACCATCCTGCGCTTTGCCGGCCGCGATGCCCCGGCGGCGATGGACGGCGCGCCGTTGCAGGACTTGCTTGCCGGCGCGAAACCGCCGCGCCGCCATGTGTTCATGGAGGCCGATTTTTCCCAGCCCGGCAAGCCGACGCGCTGCCAGCGCACGCTCGGTCTCGATGAGAACCTCTGCAATGCGGCGATCCTGCGCGAGGCGCGGTGGAAGTATGTGCATTTCGGCGGCGGTGTGCCGCCGATGCTGTTCGACCTTGCGTCCGATCCGCAGGAAACGACGAACCTAGCGGCCGATCCGGCCCATGCCGCAGAGATGTCGCGGCTGCGCGCTGCCATGCTCGATCACGTCTCCGAGCGCCGCGACCGGCGGCTGACGGGCATGAGCTACGGGGTTTGAGCCCCCGGCTGCGCGCCTACGATATTCACACATCCTGTTTCGACACCCCCCTCTGTCCTGCCGGACATCTCCCCCGCAAGGGGGGAGAATGGATCGCGGGTCGCTCCAAGCCTCACTTCGAACCGTTTGCGCTTGGCGCAACCGTCGCAATGCGGGCGAAGGCGTTCGCGACGGGGCCATTCTCCCCCCTTGCGGGGGAGATGTCCGGCAGGACAGAGGGGGGTAAATGGCGAAACCACGCCGTCTTCGAAATGGGTGAATCGCGAAGGCTGCGCTTCAGGGCGTAACGCTGAAGCGCACCCCGGCCGATTGCGATGTCAGCCGTGGATCGCCGGACTTGACCAGCACTGGCCGCCCCTCGAGCGCCTCGAAACAACGCTCCAGCGTCTCGCGCTCCAGCCGCTCCATCGCCTCGCGGGTGAAGAAGGTGAGGTGCGGGGTCAGGATCACGTTGTCCATGGAGAACAAGGCGTTGAGCGGATGATGCGCGCAATCCAGCGGTTCGGCCGAGAAAACGTCCAGCCCCGCACCCGCAATCGCGCCGCGCTTCAGCGCATCGAGCAGCGCCGCCTCGTCGATGAGCGCGCCCCGCGAGACGTTGATCAGGAACGCGGACGGCTTCATCGCCGCCAGTTCGGCCGCGCCGATCAGATGGTGCGTGGCGTCGTTAAGCACGCAATGCAGGGAGACGAAATCGCAACGCGGCAGCATGGCGGCTAGCGTCTCCACCTTCTCCACGCCATGCGCCGCCATGGTCGCGGCGTCCACATGCGGGTCGAAACCAAGGATGCGGGCGCGAAACCCGGCGCCGGCCATCCGCGCCATCGAGCGGCCGATGCGCCCGAACCCGACCAGGCCGACCGTCTTGCCGGCGATGTCGGAGGCGAGCCATTGCGCTTGCGGCCAGGCCCAACCATCGCGCTGCATCGCTGTCTGCAGCGGCATCAGCTTCTTCGCCAGCGCGATCATCAGCATGAACGCGCCTTCCGCCACCGTTTCCTCGGCGTATTCCGGCACGTTGACGACGGGAATGGCGCGCGCTTTCGCCGCTTCGATGTCGATCGCATCGATGCCGACGCCGTACTTGACGATGGCCTTCAGCCGCCTCGCGCTGTCGATCACGCGGGCGGTCACCGGCGTGTAGCACATCAGGATCAGGTCGGCGTCGCGTGCGTGTCGCGCCAGTTCGTCTTCGCTAACGCCGTCCGGCAGCAGCACGAGATCATGGCCGCGCGCGCTGAGCGTCGCATCGATCAACGGGCATTCCAGTTCGCGGTCGGTGCGGATGATTTTCATGGTGTGTCTTGAGATCGTCCCGGATTCAGCCGGATTTCGAGGGCCTCTCGGACGTCATCCCGGGCCTTGTGCCCGGGACCCAAAAACCACTCTGCATCAAGCATTTGGATCCCGTGGACAAGCCCCGGGATGACGCTGCGAAAGGGAGTCATCTTGCCCGCCTATCCCTCCATCACCGAAGCCTCGACGATCCCCAGCGCCCGGTCCAGATCGGTCTGCGAAATCACCAGCGGCGGCGACAGCGTCAGCACGTTGCCGGCGGAGATCTTGAACGACAGGCCCTGTTCCAGGCAGCGGTAGTAGATGCGCTCGGCGCGGGCGCGGTCGGGTGTGCGAGTGTCGCGGTCCGTGACGATCTCCATGCCGAACATAAGCCCGCGGCCGCGCACATCGCCGACATGCGGCGACCGGTGCTTCAGCGCCTCCAGCCGCTCCATGGCCGCCGCCCCCATCTCCAAGGCGCGCTCGGCAAGCCCCTCCTCCCGGATCATGGCGATGGAGGTCAGCGCCGCCCGCGCCGCCACCGGGTTCTTTTCGTGCGTGGAGTGGCCGATCGCGTAGTCGCCGGCGACATCGAGCCCGGCGCGGGCGATCACCGCGGCAACCGGCAGGATGCCGCCGCCGAGCGCCTTGCCGAGCACGACAATGTCCGGCGTCACGCCATCGTGTTCATGGGCAAAGAAGCGGCCGGTCTTGCCAAGCCCGGTCGGGATCTCGTCGAAGATGAGAAGCGCGCCGTGCCGGTCGCAGGCTTCGCGCACCGCCTTCCAGTAACCGGGCGGCGGCACGACCGGCGTGGCGCGCATCGGTTCGGCGATCACCGCCGCCACGTCGCCTTCCTTTTCCAGCACGTAGTCCACCATCGACGCGCAGGCGAGGCGGCAGGACTGCGGGCCGGGATGTCCGTAGGGGCAGCGGTAGCAGTGAAACGGCGCGACATGCTCGGCCCCGGTCACCAGCGGCCCGGCGATGCCGCTGCGAAAAGTCGACTCGCCGCCGACGCTGGAAGCGCCGAACCCGGCGCCGTGGAAGGCGTCCCAGAACGAGATGGTCTTGAACCGGCCCGTGGCGGCGCGCGCCAGCCTGAGCGCCACCTCCACCGCATCCGACCCGCCGGTGGTGAACAGCACCTTGGAAAGGTCGCCGGGCGCGAGGGCTCCAAGCGTCTCGGCAAGTTGAACCGACACGTCGTTGGTGAAGCGGCGCGGCGAAAAGCTGAGTTCGTCAAGCTGCTGCTTGATCGCGGCAACTAGCCGCGGATGGGCGTAGCCGATGTGATGGACCGAATTGCCGTGGAAATCCATGAAACGGCGGCCGGCCGTATCCTCGATCCAGATGCCTTCAGCCTTCGAAATCGTCGAAACGCACGGGCTGGAGAGCGATTGGTGCAGGAACGCAGCCGCATCGCGCTCCAGCAGGTCGCGCGTCGGCTTGTCGGCGTGCCGCCGGTTCCACTCGTGCCGAGCGCGCGAGGTGTTCGATTCGCCTTCGGTGTGGGCGATAACGGTCCGCTCCATCGTTCAGCGCGGCCAGGGCAGCGAGTAGGTCTTGACGTTGGTGAAGAACTTCATCGCCTCCAGCACGCCCTCCTTGACGCCATTGCCGCTATCCTTGATGCCGCCGAACGGGCTCATCTCGATGCGGTAGCCGGGCTGTTCCCAGATGTTCACCGTGCCGACGTTGAGCCCCTCGATATAGGCCTGCATGCGCCTGAAATCGTTGGTGCAGACCCCCGACGACAGGCCGAACGGGGGGGAGTTGGAGATTGCCATCACCGCCTCGTCATTATCCGGCACGCGAACGATCGGCACGATCGGCCCGAAGGTCTCCTCCATCACCAGTTCGCTTTCATGCGGCACATGGTCGACCGTGATTGGCGGCAGAAGCGCGCCGTCGCGGCCGGGGTGATAGAGGATTTTCGCGCCGGCCTTTTCCGCGTCATGCACCCGGCGCTCGAATGTCGCCGCCGCCTTGTCGTGGATGACGCAGCCAAGTTGCGTCGCCGGATCCATCGGGTCGCCTAATTTCAGCGCCTTCGCCCGTTCCAGCACCATCGGCACGAAACGGTCGGCAACCGATTCCTGCACCAGGATGCGCTTCACCGCCGTGCAGCGCTGGCCGGAATTGCCAGTTGCGCCGGCAACCGCGATCGTCGCGGCCTTTTCGAGATCGGCGTCGTCGAGATCGTTGAGCACGATCAGCGGATCGTTGCCGCCGAGTTCGAGCGCGCTGCGCTTGTAGCCGGCCTTGGCCACGATCATCTTGCCGACCGGCACGCCGCCGGTAAACGTGATGATGTCGATGTTGTCGTTGACGATCATTTCCTCGCCGATATCGGCCGGCCAACCGGTGACGATCTGGAACATCTGCGGCGGCAGGCCGGCCTCGTAAAGGATGTCGGCCAGCGTGATTGCGGTCAAGGGCGTCAGTTCGGTCGGCTTGCACACCACGCAGTTGTTTGTGGCGATCGCCGGCGCGATCTTGTGCGCCACCATGTTGAGCGGATGGTTGAAGGGCGTGATCGCCGAGATGGCGCGCACCGGTTCGCGCTTGGTGTAGATCTTGCGGTCCTTGCCGTGCGGGGTGAGGTCGCAGGAAAAGATCTGCCCGTCATCGAGAATCGCGAGCTGTCCGGCAAGGGTGAACACATCGTAGGATCGGCCGGTCTCGTAAAGCGCATGCTGCTTGCAGATGCCGAGTTCCAGCACCAGCCAGTGGGCGATCTCCTCGCGGCGCGCGCGGATCAGTTCGCCGGCCTTGAACAGGATCTGCTGGCGCTCGTAGCGCGACAGTTTCGGCCGGTAACTGGCAGCGATTTCGAAGGCGCGCGCGGCATGCTCGCGCCTGCCCGCCGGAACCGTGCCGATCACCGCGTTGGTGTAGGGATAGCGCACCTCGACGACGTCCTTTGTCGTCACCTTCTCGCCGCCAATGCGCATCGCTTCAACGCGGATGGTGGGTGTTGACGCGTTCATGGTCATGCTCCCGCCATTGCGGCCGCCCGGCAGGCGACCTGGAAGGCGTCGAAGTTGCGCAGCTTGGGCGCATCGCCGAGATCGGCAAGCGCCCGGTTGACGATGAACGGAACCTCCTGCTCGGTCAGCCCGCCATGGCTGCGCAGCGGTTCTTTCAACTGAGCAAGGTCGTGCCGGTCTGCGGAGGTGCCGATGGTCATGTTCTCGCCAGACACCATGACGATGTCTCCGATCCGGTCGGCCGGTAGCTCAAACCGTTGGACCGCCTCCTCGCGTGACAGCACCGCGATCAGTTCCGGCAGGGCAGCGAGCCTGCCCATGATCGCGGCGCGGTCCGCGCCGGCCGGAAGGTAAGCCGTGGCAAACGAACCGAGCGCGCCGTGATGCACGACATAGGGGTCGGTGATCGGCAGGATCACCCGCGCCGCCGCCTTGCCGAGCCACTGGTCCAGCAAATCCTGGATGTAGATCACCGCCGGCTCGCCCTTCGCATCGTGCTTCGGTTTCATGCCGTGATCGGCGGTGATGACGATCGCCGCGCCGAGCGCGTCGAGTTCGCCGAGATAACGGTCGAACATGGCGTAGAAGGCGTTGGCCTGCGCGTCGCCCGGCGCGTATTTGTGCTGCACATAGTCGGTGGTGGTCAGGTACATCACGTCGGGCCGCTCGTCGCGCAGCAGCTTCACGCCGGCGGCGAAGACGAACTCCGAAAGCTCCGCCGAATAGACCTCCGGCACTGGAAGGCCGAGCCAGGCGTTGACATTGCCGATGCCGTTCTCGCCAACCGTCGCCTTGTCGGACTTTTCCGACGAGAAGCAAAAGGCGCGGCCCCGGTCGAAGGTGAGGCCGGCGCCAAGCAGCGCGCGCAGCTTGTCCTTGGCCGTGACGATGGCGACCTTTGCGCCGGCATCGAAGAAGGTTTTGAAGATCGTCGGCGCGCGCAGGAATCGCACGTCGTTCATCATCACTTCCTCGCCGGTTTCGGGCTCGTAAAGATAGTTGCCGCAGATGCCGTGGATGACCGGCGGACGGCCGGTGGCGATCGACAGGTTGTTCGGGTTGGTGAAGGACGGGATGACGCTGTAAGCGCGCCGCACCGTTCCCTTCGCCATCACCTTCTCAAGATTCGGCATCAGCCCGGCGGCGATTGCTTCATCCAGATAGGCCGGTTCGCAGCCGTCGAGGCAGATGGCGATCGCGGGTTGGCGCGGCCAGGCGTAGTCGCGGCCGTTGACGGTGATGGCGGGTTTGCGGTGCGAGTTCATCGTTTGGTCCTGCTTACGCTATTTGTTCGACAACAATCATGCTATTGCATTCGGGAGTACCGCTGACGCAGCTTTGTGCGAGAATCAAGGTTCTCCCACCCATCCTTACGTCATCCCGGGGCTTGTCCCCGGGACCCAATTGTTGCCTCGCCGCGTGGCTATTGGGTCCCGGGGACAAGCCCCGGGATGACGGACGAGAGCGTGATTTTCCGTTCCTGATGGATACGCAATCAGCCATGACGGCGAAGGTGTTTCAGCATTCAGCATCGTCAAAGAAATCTCAAGCCGCAAGCCGGGCGCGTTCGGCAAGCGCATGCGATGGCGGCGCGGCATTGTCGACACCGAGTTCCGCGAGTGACTGGCCGGCCGCGGCCACGACGCGACGCATCACATGCTCGTCCATGCGGCCGATGCAGCCGATGCGGAAGCTGTCGACCACGGTCAGCTTGCCGGGATAGATGATGAAGCCCTTCGCCTTCATCAGGTCGTAGAACCGGCCGAAATCGAAGGCGGGATGCGCCGGGTTGAAGAAGGTGACGATGATCGGCGACAGCCAGCGGTCCGCCAGCAGCGTCTCGAAGCCGAGCGCCCGCATGCCCGAAACCATCGCATCGCGGTTGGCGGCATAACGCGCGCCACGCCCGGCGACGCCGCCTTCTTCCTCGTGCAGCCGCAATGCTTCCAGGAACGCCGCCACCGCATGCGTCGGCGGGGTGAAGCGCCACTGGCCGCTTTTGTTCATTGTTTCCCACTGCGCATGCACATCGAGGCTGAGCGAATGGCTGTTGCCCTTCGATGCCTGCAGCGCGTCCCTGCGTGCGATCACGAAGCCGAAGCCCGGCACGCCTTCGATGCACTTGTTGGCCGAGGAGACCAGCGCCTCGTAGCGCAACGCCGCGATCTCGGCCGGCACGGCGCCAAAGGCGCTCATGGAATCGATCAGCAACCTGCGGCCCGCCGCATGCGTAGCCGCGGCGATCTCCTCCACCGGGTTGAGGATGCCGGAACTCGTTTCGCAGTGGATCGCCAGCACATGGGTGATCGCCGGATCGGCGGCGAGCGCGGCCACCACCTCCGCCCCGCGCGGCGGCAGGTAGTCCCCCTTGTCGATCAGCGTGTGCGCCCGGCCGAGATAGTTGAGCGTCTGCGCGGCGCGAAGCCCGTAAGCGCCGTTCGCCAGCACCAGCACCTTGCCGTCGCGCGGCACGAAGGCGCCGAGCATCGCCTCAACGCAATAGGAGCCGCTGCCCTGCATCGGCACGCAATCGTAGTCGCCCTGGGCGTCGCCGGCGATCGCCAGCAGCTTGCGACGCAGTTCGGCGGTCATGGCGCGGAAATCGCCGTCCCAGGAGCCCCAATCCTTCAACATGGCCTGCTTGACGCTATACGCCGTGGTAAGCGGGCCGGGCGTGAGCAGGAATGGCTCGCCCATGCGGGGATCTTCAAAGCCGGTCATGAGGTCGGGTCCGACGGTTGCTGCTGGTGCGCTGCCTTCTGCCAAACACGTCACCATATGTGAAATCGATAATATGTATCCATACATCAATTTCAATGATATGACTGGTTTCTCATGGGAGACCCGCCATGCGCCATGTCCAGCTTCGCGCCTTTCACGCCGTCGCACTTGCCGGCGGCTTCTCGCGCGCCGCTGACGCGCTGAGGCTGACGCAGCCGGCAATCTCCGACCAGGTTCGCAAGCTGGAAGCCGAATACGACGTGCTGCTGTTCGACCGCGGCCACCGGCAGGTGACGCTGACCGAACAGGGCGCGCGGCTTCTGGACATCACGCGGCGGCTGTTTTCGGCGGAGGAGGAGGCGCAGGCGCTGCTTGGCGAGCGGCGCGCGCTGACGGCAGGCACGCTGCGCATCGCCGCCGATTCGGCGCTGCATGTGCTGCATGTTCTGGGCGCTTTTCGCACCCGCCATCCCACCGTCGCCGTGAAGGTCACCGCGGGCAACACCCAGCAGGTGATCGCCGCCCTCAATGCCTGGGAAGCCGATGTCGGCGTCGTCGGCGAGGTGGCGGATGAGGCAGGCATGGAGGTGCTGCGGTTGAACGAGACGCCGCTGGTCGCCTTTGCTGCGCGCAGCCACCCTGTCGCCACCCGAACGAACCTGAGCCTTGCCGAACTCGCCGCCCAACCGCTGGTGTTGCGCGAACCGGCGTCGAAGACAAGGCGCAAGCTGGAGGAAGCGGCGGCCCGAACCGGGTTGACCCTGAATACGGCGATCGAGGCCGAGGGCCGCGAAGCGGTACGCGAGATCGTCGCTGCGGGCGCGGGCGTCGGCGTGGTGGCGCAAGCCGAGTTCGGCGCCGACCCGCGCCTTGTCGCGATTCCATTGACCGATGCCGACATGACCATGGAGGAAGCGCTGGTCTGTCTTTCCGAACGCGCGCAGGGGCGGCTGATCCGCGCGTTCATGGACTTGGCGGCGGGCGGATGACGGCGACCGCGCATGAACGCGCGGTCGCCTTTCAGTTTACCACGTCAGAGTTTTCGTGTTGTCTGCAAACAGGGCGTTCCCGGTCAAATCCGGGTTCCCCACAGCCAGTCCGGGAAGAAGGTCTTCCTCTAGGACGCCATAGTGCTTCATGCACATCGGGCAAACGAGCACCGTGGCTCCGGCTGACAACAGATTTGCGATTGTCTTTTGCTGTTCGGCGTATTTTTCCGCGTTCCTGGACGATGCGGCATGAACCGCACGATCGTTCATGAAAACGGTCAGCGGATGACCACGCTTCATCTGGTTGCTGCCGAAGTTGAAGGCCATGTTGATGCGATGGCCATCATCGGAAGTGAGGTTGATGAACAGGGGATCATTTTCGCCGGCGCGAGACGCCGTCGATCGCCCTGCAACACCCAGTGTTAACACAGCCACTGCGCTGAGGATTGTTCTGCGCGAATACATGTTGTTTCTCCGTTCAAAGACATTTGGATGGGTTGCCGGTCAGCGGAGAAATTCGGCGGGGCTCGTACGCAATTCGATTCCCTTTGGTCATGGAAGGGCGTCGTGGAAATTCTTGGAAGTATCGTTACTACATTAG
This sequence comes from uncultured Paracoccaceae bacterium, assembly GCA_937873685.1. Taxonomy (GTDB): domain Bacteria; phylum Pseudomonadota; class Alphaproteobacteria; order Rhizobiales; family Rhizobiaceae; genus CALMYO01. The sequence continues at coordinate 4,594 of CALMYO010000149.1, read as the reverse complement.
TAGAGCATCGAGGCGAAACAAACACGGCCGCCGGCAGATCGAACGCTTGACCGGCGGCAACAGCGAACGGACAGGGCTCGTGGCTGCGAGGCGCCCAAGGCGTGTCAGACGAACCGGCGCTCGTACATATGACGAATGCGAATCCGCCCGTCGATCCACCACCCGGCATGTAGCCTTCGGGAAGAAGCGCCCGCAACACAATCGCGAGCACGGCCACCCAAGTGACGTGCAGCGATGCGATTCGCTTCGATTTCCTGTGCCGGGCGATCATGGCGTCATGCCGCGCGCTTTTTCAATGAGCGCAGGAATCAGGTGACGTTTCTGCAAACGCAAGCGCCTTGATGTCGCATCTCGCTGGATTGCTTGCCTGGCAGGCAATCCGCCTTTGCGTTGGGCAAGCGCGATACGGGATTGCGACAATAATGCAACAGCCGATTCGCCTTGTGAGTCCGTGATTCGCCGCAAGTGAAATCGCGATTGCGCAGTGCAAAAAAGCTGTCATCGTTTTTGCATCGCACCGGCATTGAACGGCGCGGCGGAGGGGTTCCGGCCGTGCTGGATGTTCAAGGCGGGAGGTGCGTTTCGGGGTCTCCGCCATGAAAATCGCACGTCTTCTGCTCGCTTCGGCGTCGATGCTGACGCTCGCCACCGCCGCCCGCGCCGCCGACGCCATTGTCGCCGCCCCGGATCCGGAACCGGTCGAATATGTCCGCGTCTGTAACGCCGCCGGCAAAGGCTTCTTCTACATCCCGGGCACCGAAAACTGTCTGTCGATTCGCGGCTATGTGCGCTACGACGCCGCCTTCGGATCGTATCTCGCCGTGACATCTGACACCGGCGACGAAACCTGGGCCAAGCACGCCCGTGCCATGCTGAAAGTTTCCACCTGGTCGGCGACCGACCTTGGCGACCTGAACACCTATGTCGAAATGCAGATGGATTGGGACACCCTGCAGGATACGGCCAACCACTATACGGAAGGCTCGTTCTCAATCCCGGTCGCCTACATCCAGCTTGGCGGCCTGCAGATCGGCGTCAACGATTCGGCCTTCGTCACTTATCCGGATTATGCCGGCGACGTGATCAATGACGGGCTGTACGGCCCCTTCACCACCAACCTGATCAGCTATACCTTCACGAACGACAGCGGCTTCTCGGCGATCCTGTCGCTCGAACAGGGCGATGGGGCGCCGGGCTGGCTGATCGACGATTATGTCCCGCATGTCGTTGCCGGTCTGGGCTTCGAACAGGACAACTGGGGCGTCAAGGGCGTGGTTGCCTGGGACAGCCGCGATGGCGCCGGCCGTGGCGGCCTCGCCGCGACCCTGCGTGGCGACGTGAAATTCAACGACAGCTTCTCCGCCTTTGCCATGCTGCTCTATGCGGAAGCCGGCACCGCTGATTCCTACGGCGTCTGGGTGACCAACGGCGCCGATACCTTCTCGGTCATCGCCGGCGCCAGCGCCACGCTCTCGGACAGCCTGGCGCTGAACGGTCAAATCCAGTGGCAGGAGGGCAACGGCGGTTCCGATGTCTGGTATGTCGCCGCCAATGCCAACTATACGGTCGTACCCGGCTTCGTGGTGACACCTGAGGTCAACTGGCTGCGCGACAATGCCGGCGATTCGTACTGGGGCGGGCTGGTGCGATTCGAGCGCGAGTTCTGACACGGCCCGCAGGCGAATCGATTCGCTTTCGTGAAGTCCGGCGCCGGCGCGCCGGACTTTCGTGTTCAAACGCCGGTGTTCCGCCAATTCCGGTCGTGTTGCCTCCTGCAAAGGTGCGCCATCGCTCCACTTGGTGGCCAGATATCCGCTTCGGGAGCGGTTTGGTTACCGCATTTATAATGGCTTGGCCTTGAAAGCGGGTCTGGAAACCTGTTGTTCACGCGACTTAACAAGCGGTAACGCAATTCGTGGCATTTTCGCAACATCGCTTTTCCAAGGCGTGTGGGAAACCGTCTGCGATGCTGTTTGCCATTGCGCGCCAAGCCGGGATGGGTATGTTCCGTTGTGAAGAGAGGGCGCGCAAGCGTCGGCTTTTCATCAATGGGGATGGGCAGGCAGCTGTCCTTCGGCATCAAGGTCCCAGACCCTTTTAACTTTGACTGGAGGTCAGAAATGAACATCAAGAGCCTTCTCATCGGCTCCGCTGCGGCTCTCGTCGCAGTCTCCGGCGCCCGCGCGGCTGACGCCATCGTGGCCGCTCCGGATCCGGAACCCGTCGAATACGTCCGCGTCTGCGACGCCGCCGGCACCGGCTACTTCTACATTCCGGGCACCGAAACCTGCCTGCGCATCCATGGCTACGTCCGTTATGACGCCGGCTTCGGCGATCTGAACGGCAAGGTTTCCGACACCGGCGACGACACCTGGAACAAGCGCGCCCGCGCTTCCTTCCGCGTTTCGACTTGGTCGGCGACCGACATGGGCGACCTGAAGACCTATGTCGAAACCCGCTGGCAGTATGACACCAACGGCAATGGCGCGACCTATTCGACCGCTGGCGAATTCTCCATCAACTTCGCCTACATCCAGCTCGGCGGCCTGCGCATCGGCAAGGACGAGTCGGCCTTCACGACCTATCTCGGCTATGCCGGCTCGGTCATCAACGACTGCGGCAACGGCTGCTACGGTCCGTTCGACACCAACCTGATCAGCTACACCTTCACGGGCGGCAATGGCTTCTCGGCCATCATCGCCTTTGAACAGGGCGATGGTTCGCCGGGCTGGCTGATCGACGATTACGTCCCGCATGTCGTCGCCGGTATCGGCTTCGAGCAGGGCTGGGGCTCGATCAAGGCGGTCGTCGGCTACGACACTCGTGACGGCGCTGGCCGCGGCGGCTGGGCTGCCAAGGTTCGTGGCGACTTCAACATCACCGACGGCGTCTCCGCTTTCGTGATGGTCGGCTACGGCGAAAACTCCTCGGGCTACACCGCTTGGGCGACCGGCGCTGGCGAAACCATCGCTGTGTGGGCTGGCGCTTCGGCGAAGTTCTCCGACAACGTCACCGGCAACATCCAGGTCGGCTGGACCGAGGGCAACGGCGCTCTCGACGACATCTGGGCCGTGGCCGCCAACGTCAACTACACCGTGGTTCCGGGCTTCGTCGTGACGCCGGAAGTGCAGTGGGTCCGCGACACCTCTGGCACCAGCCAGTGGGGCGGCGTGGTTCGCTTCCAGCGTTCGTTCTGATCCGAAACCATTTCGGATGAAGCAAAGCCCGGCCTTGCGCCGGGCTTTGTCGTTTCTGCAGCCTTGCTTGTGCGGCGTACTCGCCGATCGGACCCGTCAACGTTGCCTGTAAGGGGAAATGCGGCAACGGGCGCAAGGCTTCAGTCAATCGTGCGACCTTCTCTTTCCGGGAGTAAGAACCGTCGCAAGACGATCGCCGAGGCAGCATGAGCGGCGCGCCCGACCTGCCGGTGGCGCCTCACCCGGGATTGGTCAAAGGCAGGTTCCGGGAGCAGACGCCCGTTCCTTTCGGCGTGCAGAAGACGTCCGGTCGCCGGTCGGCTGAAGCGTCGGGCATTCAAGCCGTGCTTTCAGCGTCGCCTTTTTGCGGCCTTCGACAGGAACTCGTCGATCGCTTCCGGCAAGCCGGCCGTGTGCAGCGCCGGGGCATGCCCCTGTCCGGGTACTGTTATGCATGTGATTCGGTGGCTGCGTTGCTCCATCAGCGCAAGCGTCTCAGCTGAGAGCAGCGTCGAGTTCTCCGCGCGAATCGCCAGAAGCGGTATTCGGGATAACCCGTCGAATTGTGACCAGAGCGTCGGCAAAGGCTTGTCGAAATCGATTCCCGCCAGCTGTTTCAGCAGCGCGGGATCATGATCGGGTTCAGGCTTGCCGTTTTTGTCGCGAAAGAAAATGCGCGCCTGCACCTCCCAGTCGGCATCGCCGTAGGCCGCAAACGCCTTGCCCCGGGTCGAGCGCAGGATTTCCACCGCCTCGCGCCAATCGGCCGGTATCGGCATCCGCTCCACCATGCCGCGAATTTGCGCCAATCCGGCGCCATCCAGCACCGGGCCGACATCGTTGAGCACGACGGCGCGCATCGCGCCTGGCCTAAGCGCCGCAAGCGCCATGACAATCAACCCACCCCGGGAACTGCCGACCATGGCCGCGTGTTCGATGCCGAGCGCAGCCATGCCGTCGAGAACATCCTGCGCCTCGGTGAGAATGGCGTAGTTGCGCCAGTCGCGGTCACGCGCCGAGTTGCCACGTCCGCGATAGTCGAATGCGACAACACGGCGCGGCCGCTTGCGATGGGTGGCGAAGAAATTGGCCAGTTGATCGAATTCGCGGTGATTCCCGGTCAGGCTGGACAGGCACACGAGCGGAAGCGCATCCGAAACGCCGCGCCCGTGATCGCGCGCATAGAGCTTTATCCCGTCGCGGGAATGGTAGCGCACGTCTTCGACAACGGGAGCGGTCATCCCTGTTTGGCCTGGTTGTTGCGCCAACCGAATGGCCCGTGACGATCGCAAGGTCAAGCGGGCGGCCTTCTCGCAGCCGCCATGCCCGTAGGTTCAGGTCGGCTAGAGCGTTGTTCGAACAAATTGGAGCAGTTTGGTGGCAGGGATTTTTCGTTT
>CALMYO010000148.1 GCA_937873685.1 uncultured Paracoccaceae bacterium | reverse complement strand
ATACGAGATCTGATCGTGACTGGAGTTCAGACGTGTGCTCTTCCGATCTCAATGCGTTCGGGGTTCGACGCATTGCCGTCGAGCGCCCGCTTGTAGACCCCCTGCAGGATGGCGGCGAGGCGAAAGAACGAAAACGCGATGCAGAACCGCCATTCGGGAATCCCGGACAGGCCCGTGCGACGGCAATAGCTTTCGACATACGCGGCTTCCGATGGCAGGCCGAGCGCAGCGCGGTCGATGCCGCCAAGGCCGCGAAAGCCGGAATCGTGCGGCAGCCGCCACTGCATGCACTGGTAGGCGAGATCGGAAAACGGGTGGCCTAGGGTGGAGAGTTCCCAATCCAGCACGGCGATCACCCGCGGCGCATCATGGGCAAAGATCATGTTGTCGAGCCGGTAGTCGCCATGCACCAGCGCCACGCGCCCGTCGTCAGCCGGCTGGTTTGCTTCCAGCCAGGCGATCAGCGCGTCCATGTCGGCATTCGCTTCGGTCTCGCTTGCGCGATATTGCTGCGTCCAGCGTCCGAGTTGGCGGGCGAAATAGCTGCCCGGCTTGCCGAAATCGGCAAGCCCGGCCTTCTCCACGTCGACGCCGTGCAATGCGGCAAGCGTGGCGTTCATGGCGTCGTAAACGCCGGCGCGCTCGTCACTGGCAAGCCCCGGCAGTGTCGGATCCCAGAAGATGCGGCCATCGACGAACCCCATGACGAAGAACATGCGCCCGATCGGGCTCGCATCGCCTTCGCCGGAAATCGTCAGCGCCGGCGGCACCGGAACGCCGGAATCGGCAAGCGCGCGCATGACGCGGAACTCGCGATCGACCTGGTGCGCCGATTTCAGCAACTGCCCCGGCGGCTTGGCGCGCAGCACGTAGCGGCCGCTTTCGGCCTCAAGCAGGTATGTCGGGTTCGACTGCCCGTCGGCGAACTTACTGATTTCCTTCAACTCCGCAAAACCGACGATGTTGCGCTCAAGCCAAGGGCCGAGCGCGTGCTTGTCGAGGGTGGCGGCATCTCTGCTCATGTCGCCACCACGCCTTCTTCCATCACCGCGATCGTCAGCCATTCGGCGGTCAGCGCAGGCTTTGCGCCGCCCTCGATCTCGACGGTGACGCCATAGGTCATCTCCACATAGCCCGAGGGGCGGATCTTGACGCGGTTGAGCGCAAACCGGCCGCGGATGCGCCTTCCTTCCGGCACCGGCGCAACGAAGCGGATCTTGTCGAAGCCGTAGTTCATCCCGAACTTTCGCCCGGCAAGCGGCGCCAGCGCCTCGTAGGCAAAGACCGACAGCATCGACAGCGTCAGGAAACCGTGCGCGATCGCGCCACCGAACGGCGCCTCGGCGCTAGCGCGTTCGGGATCGACATGGATGAAATTGTGGTCCTCGGTCGTCTCCGCGAAGGCGTCGATGCGCGCCTGGTCCATGACATGCCATTGCGACACGCCAATCTCGGTCCCGACGGCAGCTTCAAGCGCGCCAAGCGTCACCGCCGGCTTGCCGGAAAGGTCGGTCATGTCCCGTGTCATGCCAGCGGTCATTCCTTGAACAGCCGCATGCCGTGCTGCACATGTTGGCCGCCGTCGAGCGGCAGGATCGCGCCGGTGATGTAGCTGCCGCCGTGGCCGCACAGGAACAGCGTCGCCGCAGCGATGTCGTCGGGCGAGCCGATGCGCCCGAGCGGCACCCGCGCGCCGACCTGCGCGGCGCCTTCCTCGGTTCCGGTGGCGAACGCCGTCATCCGGCTCTGGAACGGCCCCGGCGCGAAAGCATTGACGGTGATTCGCTTCCCGGCGAATTCGTTTGCCAGCGTCTGCGTCAGGTGATGCACGGCCGCCTTCGAGGCCGTGTAGGAATAGGCCCCGTCGGCGAGCGGCTGCGTGCCCATCACCGAGCCGAGATTGATCACGCGCGCCGGATCGGCGTCGCTGGCGGCGGCCTGCAGCAGCGGCGTCAGGTCGCGCGTCAGCGTGAACAGCGCGGTGACGTTGACGGTCAGCACCTTCTGCCAGGCATGCCAGGGAAAGCTCTCATAGGGCTCGCCCCAGGTCACGCCGGCATTGTTGACGAGGATGTGCAGGCGGTCGGTGCGCGCCTTCACCGCTTCGACCAGCGCTCGAACGCCGTCTTCGCTGCCGACATCGCCGGCAAAGCCCTCCGCCGAACCCGGTGCGCCAAGCGCGTTCAGTTCGGCAGCGACCTTTTCGCAATCGCCGCCCTTGCGCGAGGCGATCATCACCCGCGCGCCGCCTTGCACCAGTGCGGTGGCGATACCCCGCCCGATGCCGGTGGCCCCGCCGGTGACCAGCGCAACCTTGCCGGAGACGGAAAACAGTTTCTCCAGATAGTGCATGCGTATCCTTCCCTTTGCCGCTGACACTACGTTCCGTCGCCGCGAATGCAAGCCGGAGGTGGCGCCGAGCGCGTCTTCGTGCCAGAAACAGGAACAACAGGAGGCAGAAAACCGTCGGAGCGCGAGGGCCCTCCCTCCCCTCAATGGGGAGGGTGGCCGCGTAGCGGCCGGGTGGGGTGGATTGTGCACCCCCTCCGGCGGGCTTCGCCCGCCACCTCCCCCATTGAGGGGGAGGATGGGGACCGCATCAAACGGTCTCGGCAACATGGAGAGGCAGATGAACGACATGAATCTCGGCATGACGGACCGGCTGAAGCCGATCCACGAGAAGGTGGCGCGGATGGTGGCGGACGAGATCGCGCCGCTTGACGATGAGTTCCTTGCGGAAGTCGCCAAGGGCGACCGCTGGACCTACACGCCGCGCCAGACCGAGATTCTCGAAGGCCTGAAGGCGAAGGCGCGCGAGCGCGGACTTTGGAACTTCTGGCTGACCGATTCGGAGCGCGGCTACGGCCTGACGACCGTGGAATATGCTTACCTTGCAGAGGAAATGGGCAAGGCGCATCTCGGCGCCGAGACCTTCAACTGCTCGGCCCCCGACACCGGCAACATGGAGGTGCTGGAACGCTACGGCCGCGCCGAACACAAGAAGACTTGGCTGGAGCCGTTGCTCGACGGCAGGATTCGCTCCGCCTACCTGATGACCGAGCCGGACGTCGCCTCCTCCGACGCCACCAACATCGCCATGGCCTGCGTGCGCGACGGCGACGAATACGTGCTGAACGGCGAGAAGTGGTGGTCGTCTGGCGCAGGCGATCCGCGCTGCGCCATCTACATCGTGATGGTGAAGACCGGCGGTGACGATTCGCCGAAGCCCCAGCGCCATTCGATGATCCTCGTGCCCGCCAGCACGCCGGGCATCGAGAAGCTGCGGGCGATGGAGGTCTATGGCGAGGACGATGCCCCGCACGGGCACCTGCACCTGCGCTTCACCGACGTGCGGGTTCCGGCTTCGAATCTGCTGGTGCGCGAGGGCGCCGGGTTCGAGATCGCGCAGGGCCGGCTCGGACCCGGCCGCATCCACCACTGCATGCGCGCCATCGGCAATGCGGAAAAGGCGCTGGCGCTGATGTGCCAGCGTTCGCTTCGCCGCGAGGCCTTCGGCAAGCCGCTGGCGCAGCTTGGCGCCAACTACGACATCATCGCCGAGTGCCGCATGGAGATCGAGATGGCGCGGCTGCTCTGCCTCAAGGCGGCCTGGATGATGGACCAGGGCGACGCGCGCGCCGCGGCCCCCTGGATCAGCCAGATCAAGGTGGTTGCCCCGCGTGTCGCGCTGAAGGTGACCGACGAGGCGGTGCAGATGTTCGGCGGGCAAGGCATCAGCCAGGACACCCCGCTGGCGCGCATGTGGACGCACCTGCGCACGCTGCGCCTCGCCGACGGGCCGGACGCCGTGCACCGCATGGTGATCGCCCGCTCCGAACTGAAGAAGCATACGCAGCAGAAGGTTTGAGCGATGAAGGCGATCGTCTGCAACGCTTTCGGCGCGATTTCGGATCTCGAATACGCGGACTGGCCGGAGCCCGAGGCAACCGGCGACACCCTGGTGATCGAGGCGCAAGCCTGCGGCATGAACTTCCCCGACGGTCTTCTGGTGCAGGGCCTGTACCAGATGAAACCCGACCTGCCCTTCGTGCCGGGGATGGAGGTGGCCGGCCGCGTGATCGCGGCCGGACCGGATGTGAAACGCCTGAAACAGGGCGACCGCATTGCGGCGTTGTTGTCGCATGGCGGTTATGCCGAACGCGTGGCGATCTCGGAGAAGGTGGCGGTCCCGCTGCCGGACGGCCTCGATCCTGCGGAAGCCTGTGCGATGCTGGTTGCCTATGGCACCGCGCACTATGCGTTGAAGCAGCGCGCGGCGCTGCAGCCGGGCGAGACGCTGTTCGTGCCGGGCGCGGCTGGCAACACCGGCATTGCCGCGATCCAGGTTGGCAAGGCGATGGGCGCACGCGTCCTTGCCGCCGCCTCTACGCCGCAAAAGCAGGAAGTGGCGCTGCAAGCCGGAGCCGACGAAGCGTTCGGCTACGAGAACCTGCGCGATGCGCTGAAGACCGCGACCGGTGGCAAGGGCGTCGATGTCGCCTTCGATTCGGTCGGCGGCGAGACCTTCGACGTGCTGTCGCGGGCGATGGGCTGGGGTGGCCGGCTGCTGGTGATCGGCTTTGCCTCGGGCGCCATTCCCAAACTGCCGGTCAACCTGACGCTGGTGAAGAGCTATTCGGTTGTTGGCGTGTTCTGGGGCGCCTTCACCGCGCGCGAGCCAAAGACCTACGCCGCCAACAACGCCGAACTGTTTGGCTGGTGGCGCGAGGGCAAGATCAGGCCGGTGGTCGAAGGTCGCTACCCGCTGTCGCAGGCCCCCGCGGTGCTGAAACGCATCATGGATCGCGGCGCGACCGGCAAGCTGGTGCTGGTTCCGTAAATGGCTACTACGAGCGCAGTACGGTGCACGCCATCACTCTGATTCCCGAAACGCCGATCATTTTACCATGAACGTCAGTGACGCCCTTGCCCACCGCATCTCCTGCCGCGCCTTCCGGCCGGACCCGGTGCCATTCGCGACGGTTCGCGCCATCCTCGACGGTGCGCGCCACGCGCCGTCTGGCGGCAACCTGCAGCCATGGGAAGTCTATGCGGTGACCGGCGAGCCGCTGGCGCGCTTGCTGGGCGACGTTGAAGCGAAGATGGCGTTGCATCCGCGCGGCGAGGCGCCGCAATACCGTGTCTATCCGCAGGATCTGAAACAGCCCTGGTTCGACCGCCGCTTCAAGTGCGGCGAGGATCTCTACGCAACGATCGGCGTGGCGCGCGAGGACAAGGCCGGACGGCTGGCGCAGTTTCGCCGCAACTTCCTCCTGTTTGGCGCACCGGTCGGCTTGTTCGTCTACCTCGACCGGCAGATGGGGCCGCCACAATGGGCCGATTGCGGCATGTTCCTGCAATCGCTGATGCTGCTCGCCTGCGAGCACGGCTTGGCAACCTGCGCGCAGGAGGCCTGGGCGGCCTGGCACGAGACCATCGCCGCCCATCTGGACCCGCCAGACGAGTGGATGCTGTTTTGCGGCGTCGCACTCGGCTTCATGGACGAGGACGCGCCGGTCAACCGGCTGCGCACGGAACGGGCGGAGGTGGAGGCGTTCGTGCGGTTCGTGGGATTCGGCTGAATCAATGATCGGCTGACGCTTCCTCGACAAACCGATTAGCGCCCCAACTTTGCAAGAGTGTCGCGAAAGAGCGAGTTTGCTTCGTCCAGGGTGGCAGGCGATGTCCCCACTGGAGATACGCCGGCTTGTTTCGCCAGTTCGATCTCGTTTGTTATGAAACCGTCAAGCGCAGGCCGCCGCGGTCCATTTCCGATCTCGCGCGTTGTCGCCTTCATCTCCATCAGTTCGCCGATTTCACGGCTGAGCGCGACGCCGATGTCGCAACCGGCCATCAGCGTCGGGAAATGCATCGGCGGAATAACGTTCGGCTGCAAGCGCACCCAGCGCAACGCCATTGCCGGGCGCAGAGCGTAAAAGTACTTCTTAAGCTTCACGGATTCGATGCCGAATATATCCCGGCTGAACTGACCTTCCGCCAAATGCAGATAGTGATATCTGCATGCCGTTTCATGGGCGATTCGATACGATAGCGCGACAAGCGGCTCGCTGACTTTGTCGTTCCACCGGTAGCGAATCGGGCTGGAAAGCCATTCGAGCAGAACCGGGTTGGGCTTCAGCATCAACGTCAACGCCTTGCGCAAATCCCATCCATTGATGTCGAGAAGCCCGTCGATTGGCTGTTCGAGAACATCGCGACGCGGATCGATCGCCAGATACCATGCGGTGCGATGGGCGTACACAAAGCGGACATCGAAATCGCTATCCGGCGATGGGAAACCCCAGGCGCGACTGCCACTCTCCACGGCGAAGAGGATTTCCACGTCGTGTTGCGCTTCTAGCTGGTCGAGTTTTCCCCCGATAGTGTGCCTGTATTCGGCAGGGATGTCATCGATCCTCGACATAATTGTGTTTCCGTGAACACTGAAACGCTCGTTGCGTCGTTCGGGCATCACCCTCGCGCAGCGTCCGCCAGGAACGCAAACGCATAGTCGGAGAACGAGCGCCAGCATTCCAGCCGGAACGAATTGTCGCCGGTGCGCAGCAGCACGATCTCGATCTTGCCGAGCAGCGTGCGCGAGCAGGCGCCGACGGGGAAGGCGGCAAGCGACAGGTCCTGCGGACAGCCGGCGTTGAGCACATCGGCCGCGCCATGCCCCTCAACCAGGATCGCGGTGTTGCGGTGCGACACGTCGACAGCCGAATGCAGCGCCTTGACGCCCGCGCACTCCGCGACCGGATCGCCGCCCACCTCGTCGATGACCAGCCATTCGTCCGGTCCGAGCCAGAGCGCGACGCGGCCCTTGGCGCCGGCCGATTGCTTGGGCTTGACCGGCAGCGCGATGCCGAGCGCAGCCGAAAGCAGCGGCACGGCGTCGGCGCTTGCGCGCAGCGCCAGCCGCCGGCAAGGCTCCGCGGGGCGGATCGTCACCGCGGGACCGCCAGTTAAGCGGCCGGCGAGCGGGATGGCGCGATTGGCCGTCATTGCACTGGATGCATCAGCCATTGAGGCGGCCTCCCTCTTCGTCGAAGAACACCGGGTTCGTCACCTCGACCGCAATAGCGCCGCCGGGCATCGGCACGTGCAAGGTCTTGCCCATGCGGGCCCTCCCGCCGGCGACGAGCGCAAGCGCGATCGACCGGCCGCAGTTTTCCGACCAGTAGGACGAGGTGACATGCCCGATCATCGTCATCGGCGCCGGCTGGTCGCGGTTCTCCACGATCTGCGCGCCCTCTTCCAGCACCACCTTCGGATCGCGCGTCTTCAGCCCGACCAGCTGCTTGCGGCCCTGGCGCACCAGATCCGGCCGCTTCAGCCCGCGAATGCCGACGAAATCGGTCTTCGCCTTGCCGATTGCCCAGTCGAGCCCCGCATCCTGCGGCGTCACCGTGCCGTCCGTGTCCTGCCCGACGATGATGTAGCCCTTTTCGGCGCGCAGCACATGCATCGCCTCGGTGCCGTAGGGCGTGATGCCATGCGCCGCACCGCTTTCCATCACCGCCCGCCAGACTGCCGGCCCGTAGTCGGCCGGCACGTTGATCTCGTAGCCCGCCTCGCCGGTGAAAGACATGCGGAACAGCCGTGTCGGCACGCCGCAGATGCGCCCCTCGCGCACGCTCATGTGCGGCATCGCCTCGTTGGACATATCGATGCCCTCGACAAGCGGCGCGACGATCTCGCGCGCCTTCGGGCCTTGCACGGCGATGACCGCCCATTGCTCGGAAATCGAGGTCAGCCACACCTTCAGGTGCGGGAACTCGGTCTGGAGGTAATCCTCCATGTGGTTCATCACACGCGGCGCCCCACCCGTCGTGGTGGTGACGTGGAAACGGTCTTCCGCCAGCCGGCCGACAACGCCGTCATCGTAGATGAAGCCGTCCTCCCGCAGCATGATGCCGTAGCGCAACCGGCCGACGCCAAGCTTCTTCCAGGGGTTGGTGTAGAGCAGTTCGAGGAATTCGGCCGCATCAGGACCCACCACCTCGATCTTGCCGAGCGTGGAGGCGTCGAAGATGCCGGCGGATGTACGCACCGCCTTGCACTCGCGATTGACGGCGGCGTGCATGTCCTCGCCGGCGCGCGGGAAGTACCAGGCGCGCTTCCACTGGCCGACATCCTCGAACACCGCGCCAAGCTTCTCGGCCTCGCCATGCATCGGCGTGCGCCGTGTCGGATCGAAAAGCTCACCGCGCGCATGGCCGACAATCGCGCCGAACGTGACAGGGGTGTAGGGCGCGCGAAATGTCGTGAGCCCGACCTGCGGGATGTCGCGCCCGAGCATCTCGGCGGCGATTGCGAGACCGTGCAGGTTCGATGTCTTGCCCTGGTCGGTCGCCATGCCGTTGGTGGTGAAGCGTTTCACATGCTCGATGGAGTGCATGCCCTCCTGCACGGCAAGGCGGATGTCCTTGGCGGTTACGTCGTTCTGGAAATCGACGAAGGCCTTGACCTGCTTGCCCTTTTCCGCGCCGGGCGCCGCCCCGATCATGCCGCCGGAGATCGCTGCCCCGCCGGATGTGGCGGGACGCGCAACAGCGCCGGACGAACGACCGGCGAGCCGGGCGCTTGCTTCGCCGGCGTCATGACCTTCGGCGATCGCGGTTTCGAGATCGGTCGCCCCGTTGCAGGCGCCGGCCGAGAACAGGTCCTGCACATTGTTTCCGGGCAGGAATCGCTGGTTTTCCGCGTCCCAGGCCACCTTGCCGTGCGATTGCGAGAACAGGTGCAGCGACGGCGTCCAGCCCGACGAGGTGACCAGCGCGTCGACCGGGATCACCCGCTTCGACCCGCCGCCATTCGTGCGTTCCACCGTCATCGCGGAGACGCGCAGACGGCCGTTGGCGGCGATCACGGCATGGCCGGCCAAGACTTCGATGCCGAGCTTGCGGGCGGCGTCCACCGCCTCGCCTTGCGGGTTGTCGCGCAGGTCGACAATCGCCGGCACGTCGATCCCGGCATTCCTCAAGTCGATCGCCGCAGCGTAGGCCGAATCGTTAGCCGTATAAATACCAACCTTGCGTCCGACGGCCACGCCGAAATGGTTGAGGTAGCTGCGCGCAGCCGAAGCCAGCATCACGCCTGGCCGGTCGTTCTCGGCAAACACCATGTGCCGTTCGATCGCGCCGATGGCGAGCACCACGCGCTTTGCCCTGACCTGCCACAGCCGTTCGCGCGGCATCGCCGGGTCCGGCCTTGCCACGTGGTCGGTCAGCCGCTCGGTGAGGCCGACCATGTTCTGTGCATAGTACCCGAACGCCGTCGTGCGGGTGAGGATGCGCACATTGTCACGCGCGGCGAGATCGGCGGCCAGCGCCTGAGCCCAGTCGAAGGCGTCGCGCCCGTCGATCGTCGCGTCGGTTTCCAGCCGCAGCGAACCGCCGACCTGCGGCTGCTCGTCGGCGAGGATGACGCTGGCGCCGCTCGTCGCCGCTGCTTTCGCTGCCGCCAGACCGGCCGGACCGGCCCCGATCACGAGGACGTCGCAATGGGCGAAACGGTTGGCGTAGCGGTCCGGGTCGGCTTCGCCGGGCGCGACGCCGAGACCGGCCGCAGCGCGGATCACCGGCTCGTACAGGCGCTTCCACGCAGCCTTCGGCCACATGAAGGTCTTGTAGTAGAAACCGGCGGCAAAGAACGGCCCCATCAGGTCGTTCATCGCGCCAACATCGAAGGTAAGCGAAGGCCAACGGTTCTGGCTGACAGCGGCAAGCCCGTCGTAGAGTTCCTGCACGGTCGCGCGCACGTTCGGCGTCTGGCGCGTCGCATCGCGCGCGATGCCGACCAGCGCGTTCGGCTCTTCCGCGCCGGCGGAGAGCATGCCGCGCGGCCGGTGATACTTGAACGAGCGGCCGACAAGGTGGACGCCGTTCGCCAGCAGGGCGGAGGCGAGCGTGTCGCCCTCCAGCCCGGTCATGGTGCGCCCGTCGAAGGTGAAACGCGCCTCGCGCGCCGGTGAAAGCCGGCCCTTGCCGGCAATGCGATAGGCCTGGGTCATGCTCCGGCTCGCGCCTTTTCGATTGTCTTGGCATCCGGCTTCGGTTCGCCGGCCTTGTAGGTCATCACGAACCGGTCACTCACCGTGTCGCGCACGGCGTTGAAGAAGCGCGCGCAGCCGTGCATGTGGCGCCAGCGTTCGTAAGTGATGCCTTTCGGATTATCGCGCAGGAAGAAAAAGGCCTCGAACGCCTCGTCCGACACTGAGGCGATGTCGGCCGGGCGCGCGATATGCGCTTCGCCTGCGCCGCGAAACTCCAGTTCGGGGCGCTCCTCCTCGCAATACGGGCAGCGGATCAACAGCATGTGGTCACTCCTCGTCGGCCGGTAAGGCCGGCTCGCTTCCGTCACCGGAAACATCGTCAAACATCCCGCGCCCGTCCTTTTCGCAGGCAGCGAGCGCCGCTTCGCGCGTGCGGGCGATTCTGCGGATCAATTCCTCGAAACCGGGAAACGGCTTCAGCAAGCCGGGGTTCTCAAGGCTCATGGTGAAGATGGACACCGGATCGGGCATCAGCACGAAGCCCTTGTCGCCATTGTCGGTCGCAGAAAACACCGCCCAGCGCTTGTCCATGAAGTCGAAGCAGGCGACTTCGCCTTCGCTTACCGTGAAGGGCCAGTCGCCCTGCGCCACATGCGCCGCCGAAAATGGGGCGGTGCGAAATGTCGTCAGCGTTTTCGCCACGTCGAGCGAGAACGGCGGCAGCTTGTCGTCCGTTTCCGACGCGATTGCCGGGACGGCGGAAAGCAGGAATGCAAAGAACGATGCCGAAGCCCTGTTGAAATGCCGGACAGGTTGGCCGCCCTGCGGGCGGGTTTTACCCCCACCCCCAACCCCTCCCCTCAAGGGGGAGGGGGGCGCAGGCGATGTTGCCCTGCGAGCTACGAAACAGGCTGGCTTTCCTCCTTGCCGGCCACGCACGGCGCCAGCCTTCCCCTCCCCATTGAGGGGAGGGGTTAGGGGTGGGGGTATGGCGTTACCCACCATCACAGCTCGCCTCCGCCGATTTCCGCTCCGCGCGGCTGGTCGCACAGCTTGCGCGCCTGCGTGACGAACGGCGCAATGCGCCGGATCGCCCCTTCCGGGGTCGTCGGGAGATCGAGCAGCGAACGGTCGCCAAGCGGACCGAAAGCAAGATCGAACGGGTCGACGGTCAGAACCACGACGCGCGGTCCGGATACATTGGCGCCATCGTCGACGGCGTTGTCTTCCGCGCCCGTATCGTCCCCGAAGCCCGCATCGCCATCGGGGATTTCCGCGAACATGGCGATTCTCTGCCCGAATCCGCGCGCGCACAGCAGCATGCCTTCATCCACCGTGAAGGGCCAGTTCGCCTCGTTCGGCTGTCGGCTGATGCGCTGGGTGCGAAAATCGGTCATGTCGGGAAAGTGGAGCCAGTCCTTTTCGTCGGCCGCCTGCGTCAGGCTCGAAACGAGCAGCGCGGCGGCGGCGAGCATCATGTCAGTGGGCCACCGCCGCGGCGGCCGCCTCGTCGATCAGCCGCCCGCTGCGGAAGCGCTCCAGCGTGAACGGCGCGTTGATGCGGTGCGGCTCGTCGCGGGCGATCGTGTGGGCGAACACATGGCCCGAACCCGGCGTCGCCTTGAAGCCGCCGGTGCCCCAGCCGCAATTGACGTAGAGACCCGGAACCGGCGTCTTGGCGAGGATCGGCGAGCGGTCCGGCGTCACGTCGACAATGCCGCCCCACGAACGCAGCATCTTCATGCGCGTGAACATCGGGAACATCTCGCAGATGGCGTCGAGCGTGTGGTTGAGAATGTGCAGCCCGCCCGTCTGCGAATAGGAGGTGTACTGGTCGGTGCCGGCGCCGATCACCAGTTCGCCCTTGTCGGATTGCGAGATGTAGGCGTGCACGGTGTTGCTCATCACCACGCAGGGGAAACACGGTTTCACCGGCTCAGACACCAGCGCCTGCAGCGGAAAACTCTCCAGCGGCATGCGCACCCCGGCCATCTCCATGATCACCGAGGTGTGGCCTGCCGCAACCACGCCGACCTTCTTGGCGCCGATGACGCCGCGCGTCGTATCCACGCCGGTCACCCGCCCGTCGGGGGCGCGGCGAATGCCGGTCACCTCGCAGTTCTGGATGATGTGGACGCCGCGCGCAGACGCTGCGCGCGCATAGCCCCAGGCTACCGCGTCGTGGCGCGCGGTGCCGCCGCGCCGCTGCAGCGCCGCACCCATCACGGGATAGCGGGCGGAGCGCGAGATGTTCAGCGGCGGGCAGAATTCCTTCGCCTGTTCCGGCGTCAGCCATTCGTTGTCGACGCCATTGCCGCGGTTGGCATGGACGTGGCGCTTCGCCACCTGCACGTCGTGCACATTGTGCGCCAGCATCATCACGCCGCGCGGCGAGTACATCACGTTGTAGTTCAGCACCTGGCTGAGGTTGTCCCACAGCTTAACTGCATGGTCGTACATGCCGGCCGATTCGTCGTAGAGATAGTTGGAGCGGATGATGGTGGTGTTGCGGCCGGTATTGCCGCCGCCGAGCCAGCCTTTTTCCAGCACCGCCACATTGGTGATGCCGTGTTCGTAGGCGAGGTAGAAGGCCGTGGCGAGGCCATGCCCGCCTGCGCCGACGATCACCACGTCGTATTCGCCGCGCGGCTCCGGCGACGTCCACTGCTTTTCCCAGCCCTTGTGGCCCCGCAATCCCTCGCGCGCCAGCGCGAAAACGCCAAACCGCTTCATGTCACCGCCTGCTGCCTTCGTTTGCGCCGTACATAGAGAACCGACCGCCAAAGTGCCAGCATCGCAGCGACGCCGCCATGGCGCAATCGGAACGGGACGGCCGTGCACGGGCTCGAAGCGCCATGCAAATTTCTGCGTTGCTGTGGACATGGTTGGCGGCATCTGCTATGGGCGCGCCAAAAGCTTGGCGATGCATGTCGCCGAAGCTGTTTTCTGTTTCCATGAACACCAACCGACTACAAGGAAAGCTCCGTGCAGGTACTCGTTCGCGACAACAACGTCGACCAGGCGCTGCGTGCGCTGAAAAAGAAGATGCAGCGTGAGGGCATCTTCCGCGAAATGAAGATGCGGGGCCATTACGAGAAGCCGTCCGAGAAGCGCGCGCGCGAGAAGGCCGAGGCCGTTCGCCGCGCCCGCAAGCTGGCGCGCAAGCGCGCCCAGCGCGAAGGCCTGCTCGGTGGCGCGCGCCCGGTGGCTGCAGCGCCGCGCTGATCGGCTTTCGCCGTTTTTTCGACGATTTCCAGGGCTATGCGCGGGTGGAGCGGCTTCGGTCGCCTCGCCCGTTTTCGCATTAAAAACAGGCGATATCCGGGGCATACAGGTCAGGGGACATGATGTCGGGTTTGGCTGCGGCGGAGCCGCGCAAGCATATGCATCGCCTGTTTTCGGCGCGCTCGATCGGCTGCGTCGCGCTGCTCGCCGCATCGCTGGCGCTCGGCGCCTGCCAGACCGGCATCGAGGCTGAATCGGTGCGGCTCGATGCCGCACAGGGTTCTTCCGAGAACATCGAATCGCTGACGGCGGTGATCCGCCAGAACCCGAACGACGCGGTGGCCTATAATGTGCGCGGTTCCGCTTACGGCAAGGCCGGGCGGTTCAACGACGCGATCCGCGACTTCAACCGCGCCATCGAGATCAACCCGTCCTTTCACGAGGCCTACGCCAACCGTGCGCTGGTGTGGCGCCTACTCGGCGAACCCGTCAAGGCGGCGGAAGACTACAATCGCGCCATCCAGCTCAATCCGCGCTACGACGCCGCCTATGTCGGCCGCGGCGAGTTGTATCGCAAGGCGGGGCGGCTGAACGAGGCGTTCAACGATTTCCAGCGGGCTATCCAGCTCGATACCAACGATCCGCGCGCCTATCACCGCCGCGGGCTGATCCAGCAATCGCGCGGCCAGCACCTGCAGGCAATCGAGGATTTCTCGACCGCCATATCGCTGTCGCCGTCATCGCCCGAACCCTATAACGGGCGCGGTCTGTCCTATCTGGCGACTGGATCGGAAGAAAACGCGTTTGAGGATTTCAACACCGCCATCAAGCTCGACAGCCGGCTGGCCGAATCCTGGGCCAATCAGGCGCTGGTCTATGAGAGGCGCGGTGACCGGGCAAAGGCGGCCAAATCCTACGGCCACGCGCTGCAACTCGATCCGAAATTCGAGGCTGCAAGGGCTGGTCTGGCGCGTACGCGCGGATAACCTGCCCTTCTTTTTGCGCCCCGGAGCGGTCTGGCGGGGAACGAGGCAACGCGCCGGCAAGGCCCGCTGGCCTGCTGGCGCGTTAGTGCTGAGATTTCAGCGCAGGGCGAAGTAGCCGGCGGCGCAAACGATCACGAAAACGACAAGCGACGAAAAGAAGCCGCCCGGACCGACAAGGCCGAAGGCCATGGCGACGAGCAACGCAACCAGGAACACGATGCTCCATTTCGTCAAGGCGATGAACATCGCAAAGGTGCGGTTGTGTTCGGCGTAGTCCATCTCGGCCCCGAGTTCGACCGGGCCTGTCGGCTTGTGATCAGCCATGTTTCTCCCTCCGGAAGGTTTTCTGTCGCTTAGCCAAAACGGAGGCGAAGGGCAACCGGCCCGAACGTCGCATTTCAGGCAATCGCGCCGCTTCTTGAGTTTCCGGGAGTGTGATAGATTTCCAGTCAGGAGACGGACGATGGCCGAGCGCGTAGCGAAACGCATGAGCGTCGAGGAGTTCTTCGACTGGCAGGAACGCCAGGACAAGAACTATGAACTTGTGGACGGCGTGCCGGTGCTGTCCGTCAAGGCGATGACCGGCGCCAGCGGTCGTCATGACATGGTAACGGTCAATGCGATTGTGAGCCTTGGCAACAGCCTGCGCGGCAAGCCCTGCCGTCCGCGCACCTCCGACCAGTCGGTGCGCACTTTTCGCGGCACGCGAAGGCCCGATGTCACGATCGAATGCGCGCCGCCGGATACACGCCGCCTTGATGCCGCCGATCCGCGCGTGGTGATCGAAATCCTGTCGCCATCGACGATGCGTTTCGACCGGTTTCAGAAACTGGAAGAATACAAGCTGAACGACTGCATCCGGGTCATCCTGCTGGTCGACACGGAAGCGCCTCAGGTGACGGTATGGCGGCGCAGCGACAGCGGTTGGCGGTTTGAGGATCTTGCCGGCATGGAGTCGGTCATCGAACTGCCCGAAATCCACGCCGCACTGCGGTTTTCCGAACTCTATGCGGATATCGACTGGTCGAAGGAGGAGCATGGCGATGGCTGAACCGGCGCTCAAACAGATGACTGTCGAAGAATTCTTCGACTGGCAGGAACGCCAGGACATGAACTACGAACTCGTCCACGGAGTGCCGGTGCCGACCGTCAAGGCCATGACCGGGGCATCCAATCGGCACGACCGGGTGACGGTGAACGCGATCGTTTCGCTTGGCAACCAGTTGCGCGGCAAACCCTGCCGGCCGCACACGGCCGACCAGTCGGTGCGCACGGTCGTGGGCACGCGAAGACCCGATCTCCTGATCGAATGCGGCAAGCCGCATCCGCGCTCGCTGGAAGCCGACGATCCGCGCGTTGTGTTCGAGATCATGTCGCCCTCGACATGGAGGTTCGATCGCGTCCACAAGATCGAGGAATACAAGCAGCACCCGAAGATAAGGGTCATACTTCTTGTCGATACCGAAGCCCCGCAGGTGACGGTCTGGCGCAAGGTGGAACAGGAATGGCGATTGGAGAAGTTCGCCGGCCTGGATGCGGTGGTCGCCCTGCCGGAGATCGGCGCTGCGCTGCCGCTTGCCGAATTGTATGCCGATATCGACTGGTCCGAGACAAACTGAGCGGTCGCCTTCACGTCAACGCAACGCTTGTCAGCGTATTGTGCCTCGCTACAGGCGCGAGAAGGGCTCCCGGCGATGCTCGAATTCGAGACGCAGTTCCATCCGGCGATCCGCGCCGTGCTGCTGGTCTTCGGGGTGTTCGCAATTGCGATGCCGGCATGGCAACTGTCGCCGGCGCTTTGGCCGCTGAACGCCGTCACGCCGTTTTTCCTTGTCATCATGCTTGGCGCCTTCAGCGTTGGTGCGGCTTTCATCAGCGGCGCGGTGCGGTCAGACGCGTTGCGCTGGCGGATTGCGCCCGGCCGGATCGAACTGGAACGCACCAACATGCTGCGCCGGCGAACCGACTTTTTCAGCGCCGCCGACATTGAGGCGATCCGCGTTGTCGTCAACACTTGGGACAGCCGCGCCGACACCTACCGGGTGGAAGTGGCGCTGTGCAACGGCGCGAAGTTTCATACGCAGGATTACGACCGGCGACAGGCGGCCGAGGATTTTGCGAGGCGCATCGCGGAAACGCTGCGCGGTTGACGCCGTTTTGCCTCGCCGCCAAACCTGCTACAAGCTTGTGTGGAAGGAGCGCGTGCATGGCCGAACCGGCGCTGAAACACATGACGGTGGACGAGTTCTTCGCCTGGCAGGAACGCCAGGACATGAACTATGAACTGCGCCATGGCGTGCCTGTCCCAACGATAAAGGCGATGACGGGGGCAACGCGCCGGCATGACCGGGTGACAACAGCTGTCCTCGCATCTCTGGCGCCGCAACTACGCGGCACGCCTTGCGAACCGTTGACCGCCGACCAGTCCGTGCGGACCCTCTACGGCACGCGGCGGCCGGACATCATCGTCAATTGCGGCGAGCCCGAAACCGACCGCACGCTCGAGGCCGAAACCCCGCGCGTGGTGATCGAGGTGCTTTCGCCATCGACCATCCGTGCCGACCGGTTCGAGAAACTCTACGAATACCAGCACCATCCGAAGATCGAAGTGATCCTGCTGGTAGAGGTCGAGCGACCGAGCGTCGCGGTGTGGCGGCGCGAAGGCGATGCATGGCGCGTCGATTACGCCAACGGCATCGACGCCGTCGTCGATTTGCCCGAAATCGGCGCGTCGCTCAGGCTGGCCGACATCTACGAGCGCCTGACGTTCGAGGAAACGCCCGGCGCCGTGTGAAGTGAGGCAAAGCTTCTAAGACAGCCAGCGCTTGCGCCGCTTGTAGTGCTTGACGTCCTTGAACGAGCGGCGACCCTCGCCGCCGACGCCGAGATAGAACTCCTTCACATCCTCGTTCTCGCGCAGCGCCTTGGCGTCGCCATCGAGCACGATGCGGCCCGATTCGAGGATGTAGCCGTAGGTGGCATAGCGCAGCGCCACGTTGGTGTTCTGTTCGGCGAGCAGGAAGGACACGTTCTGCTCGGCGTTCAGCTTGCGCACGATCTCGAAGATTTCTTCCACCAGTTGCGGCGCAAGGCCCATCGACGGCTCGTCGAGCAGGATCATTTCCGGTTTCGACATCAGCGCCCGGCCGATCGCCGTCATCTGCTGCTCGCCGCCCGACGTGTAGCCGGCCTGCGAATCGCGGCGTACCTTCAGCCGCGGGAAATAGTTGTAGACCATCTCGAGATCGCGCTTCACCGCGGCCGCGCCGTCGCGCCGGGTGAATGCGCCCGATAACAGGTTGTCCTCCACCGACAGATGGCCGAAGCAATGGCGACCCTCCATCACCTGGATGCAGCCGCGCCGCACCAGATCGTTCGGCGACAGCTTCTCGACACGCTCGCCCTTGAACACGATCGAGCCTTTCGTCACCTCGCCGCGCTCGGCATGCAGAAGGTTCGAGATCGCCTTCAGCGTCGTGGTCTTGCCGGCGCCGTTTGCCCCCAGCAGAGCCACGATACCGCCCTTCGGCACCGCCAGCGACACGCCTTTCAACACGAGGATCACATGATCGTAGATCACCTCGATGTTGTTGACCTGCAGGATCGCGTCCGCGGCTTCGGCTTTCGGGGAGGGTTGGGTCATGACGTTTCTGCGAACCCGGCTGAACTGGTTTGTCGTATGCGCTTACCCCCACCCCTGACCCCTCCCCTCAAGGGGGAGGGGGACCAGGACTTCTGTCTTCCCCTCCCCCTTGGGGGGAGGGGTCAGGGGTGGGGGTAATTCAGGTTTCAACAACCGCCATACGGGGCGGATATCGCTCCGCCCCGCGTTCAAGGCATTTACTGGCAGCCTTCGTTCATCGCCCAAGGCGCATTGGCGTCGGCGTATTCCTTCGCCTTTTCCTTTTCCAGCGGCTCGATCGCGGCGCGATCAGGCTGCAGCAGATCGGAGACCTTGACGAACTTGGCGCCGTCCCATTGCAACATCCAGCCGCCGCCATGGCCGGTATGGTTGTCGCAGGAGGTGGAGAAGGGGACGACCATGCCGCTCATGCCGAGTTCGGCCAGCTTGGCGTCATCGATCTTCAGGTTCTCCAGGCCCCAGCGCAGCTGTTCTGCCGTCACTTCCTTGGCGTTGAAGTTGGCCTGCGCCGCCTTCACGCCCTCCACCAGGATCATCGAGATGATGATGCCGCGCTGGTAGAACACCTTGTTCTTGTCGTTGGCCGGGTCGGTCATCAACGTCTGGCCAGCGTCGATCACATGCTTCTGGATGTCGGCCATAACCGGCGCGTCCGGTATCGGCACCGACCAGGAAATCGAACGATAGCCCTTGCCGGCCTCGCCTACTGTCAGCAGGTCGTCGTCGGAACCCGACCACCAGATGCCGTAGAACTGGTCCATCGGATACTTGGTCTTCACCGCTTCGGTAATGGCGCCGGCGTTCATCGCGCCCCAGCCCCACATCACCACGTAGTCCGGACGCTCGCGGCGGATCTGCAGCCACTGCGCCGACTGGTTCTGCATTTCCTTCAAGCCGACCGGGATCGGCAGGAAGGTGAAGCCGTGCTTGGCGGCCATCTGCTCCAGCAGCGGGATCGGCTCCTTGCCGTACGGATGGTCGAGATGCAGCAGCGCGACCTTCTTGCCCTTCAAGTTGTCGAGATTGCCTTCCGAAATGTAGTTGAGGATCATCGACGCGCCATCCCAATAGGAAGACGGCGGGTTGAAGGCCCAGGCGAAGGTCTTGCCGTCGGCCATCGGCGAGAAACCGTAGCCGGGCGCAAGGATCGGGATCTTGTCGACATTGGTCTTTGGCAGAACCTGCAGCGTGATGCCGGTCGACCAGGGCTGCGTGACGATCGCCTTCGCCTTGGTCTTCTCGTAGCACTCGACGCCTTTTTCCGTCGAATAGCCAGTCTCGCACTCGTCATAGCCGAGCTTGACGCCATTGGCGCCGCCGTCGCGGGCATTCAGCATCAGCATGTAGTCGCGCTGGCCGTTCATCAGCGGCGTGCCGGTGGCGGCGAACGGTCCCGTGCGGTAGGACAGGTTCGGCAGGTAGACTTCCTGCGCGAAGGCGGGCGCCACGGTTGCCGCTCCGGCAAGCAGTGTCGCCGCCAGCAGCAGGGATTTCATCAGTTTCGTCATGTCTTCCTCCTCTTGATCCGGTTATCCCGTATTCGGGTCAGGCCCGGTCAGGCCGTTCAGGTTGCCGGCCTTGCGCCGGATTATGGCCAATCAGTGCGGGAAAGGCCAGATGATGAGTTTTTCGCGGATCACCTGCCAGAACCGGGCTAGGCCGTGCGGCTCGACGATCAGGAAAAAGATGATCAGCGCGCCGACGATCATCACGTTCAGGTGCTCGACGGTCGCCGAACTGATCGGCACGCCGAGAGCCTCCGGAACGATGTTGAGCAGCACCGGCAGCGCCACGATCAGCAACGCGCGGAGATAGTTCCCGATGACCGAGCCGAGCCCGCCGATGATGGCGATGAACAGCACGCGAAACGACAGCGGGATGTCGAACAGGTTCGGTTCGGCCGCGCCGCGCCACAGGAACACGAACAGCGCGCCGGCGACGCCGACGATGTAGGACGAAACCGCAAACGCCAGCAGCTTGGATTTCAGCAGGTTGATGCCGACCAGTTCGGCCGCGATGTCCATGTCGCGCGTCGCCTTCCAGATCCGGCCGATGCGCCCGCGGGTCAGGTTGATCGCAAGCGCAGTCATCACGGTGACGAAGGCAAGCACGAAGTAGTAGCGCGTCAACGCATCGGCCTGCGCGCCGGCAACGGTGTGGCCGAACATGGTGATGTTCGGCACCTGGATCGCGCCCGTGTTGGAGTAGTTGTAGAGCCAGGCCCATTTCTCGAACAGCCAGACGAGAAAGAACTGCGCCGCAAGCGTGGCGATGGCGAGGTAGAATCCCTTGATGCGCAGCGACGGCAAGCCGAAGGCCGCACCGACCGCAGCCGAGAAGAAGCCCGACAGCAGGATGGCGATGACGAGATTGAGTTCCGGAAAGATCGTGATCAGCTTGTAGCAGGCATAGGCGCCGACACCCATGAACGCCCCGGTGCCGAGCGACAATTGCCCGGCATAGCCGGTGAGGACGTTCAGACCGATCGCCGCCAGCGAATAGATCAGCACCGGGATCAGCAGCGCATTGAAGGTGAACTCGCTGGCGGTGAACGGCAGGACGATCCAGGCGAAGGCGAGGATGACGATGAGCAGCACGAAATCCTGCCGCACCGGAAACAGCGCGTGGTCGGCCTGGTAAGAGGTCTTGAACTGGCCTGCGGTGCGGTAGAACATCGCGTGATCCTCACACCCGCTCGATGATTTTTTCGCCGAACAGCCCTTGCGGGCGGAACAGCAGCACGATCAGCGCAAACACGAAGGCAAACCAGGTTTCGGTGTTGCCGCCCATCAGCGGCTGGCCCCAGTAGATCTCGAACAGCTTCTCAAGGATGCCGATCATCAACCCACCTATGATGGCGCCGGACACCGATTCAAGCCCGCCCAGCATCAGCACCGGCAGCGCCTTGTAGGCGATCACCTCCAGCGCAAACGACACGCCGGCGCGCGCGCCCCAGACGATGCCGGTGGCAAGCGCGATGATGCCGGCGATGAACCACACCAGCACCCAGATCGTCGAAAGCGAGATGCCGACCGACAGCGCCGCCTGATGGTCGTCGCCCAAGGCGCGAATGGCCCGGCCCATCTTGGACTTGTTGAGGAACAGAAGCAGAGCGGCGACGAGGATGCCGGCGCCGACAACGGCGGTGACGTCCTTCTGCTCGATCAGCAGGAAGCCGCCGAATGGCTCGAACTCGAACGATCCGGTCGGGATGCCGAGTTGCTCGGTGATCATGATCTTGTTTTCGCCGCCGAAGATCAGCTCGCCGAAGCCGATCAGGAACAGCGTGATGCCGATCGTGGCCATGAACAGGATGATGTCGGGCTGGTTGACCAAAGGCCGCAGCACCACGCGCTCGATGGTCATGGCCAGCAGGTACATGACGAGCAGGGTGAGAGGCAGGGCCAGCCAGGCCGGCACGCCCTTCTCGTGCAGGCCGACGAGGGTCAGCGCCGCGAACACCACCATGATGCCCTGCGCGAAGTTGAAGATGCGCGAGGATTTGTAGATCAGCACGAAGCCGAGCGCGATCAGCGCGTAGAGCACGCCCGAGACGAGGCCCTCCCACAGCACCTGCAGCAGGAAATCGGGCGCGGCGAACATGTCGCCGAAGGGTTTGATCAGAATGTCGTACATCGGATTCCCCTCAATGCGATACGCCGAGATAGGCGTCGATGACGTCCTGGTTGTTCTTCACCTCGTCGGGCGTACCGTCGGCAATCTTCTTGCCGTAGTCGAGCACGACCACGCGGTCGGAAAGGTCCATCACCACGCCCATGTCGTGCTCGATCAGCGCGATCGTGGTGCCAAGTTGCTGGTTCACGTCGATGATGAACCGGCTCATGTCCTCTTTTTCTTCAAGATTCATGCCGGCCATCGGTTCGTCGAGCAGCAGCAGCGACGGCTGCATGGCGAGCGCCCGGCCGAGTTCCACCCGCTTCTGCAGCCCGTAGGGCAGCTTGCCGACCGGGGTGTGGCGGATATGGGCGATCTCGAGAAAATCGATGATCTCCTCCACCTTGGCGCGGTGCGCGATCTCCTCGTCCAGCGCCTTGCCGTACCACAGCGCCTGCCAGAACAGGCCGACGTTCATGCGCGTGGAGCGGCCCGCCATGATGTTGTCGAGCGTCGACATGCCCTTGAACAGCGCCACGTTCTGGAAGGTGCGGGCGATGCCCTGCCCAACAGCCTCGTGCGGCCGCATCGCCTTGCGTTCCTTGCCGCGAAACACGATCGTGCCGACCTGCGGCGTGTAGAAGCCGTTGATGACGTTGAGCATCGAGGTCTTGCCGGCGCCGTTCGGGCCGATGATGGCGCGGATCTCGCCTTTTCTCACGTTGAAGGAGATATCGGTGATCGCCTTCACGCCGCCGAAGGCGAGCGAGACGTTGTGCACGTCGAGCAGCACATCGCCCGGCGCGATGCCATCCTCCTCGCCGGCAAAGCTCAGCACATGTTCGTGACGGATAGAGGCGCTCACTCCGCGGCCTCCTTCATCGCGGGCGCGGCATCGAAGACCGCGGCGTCCGCGATCTTTACCGTCGCGGCGATGCGGCCCTTGCGGCCGTCCTCGTAGATCACCTCCGTCACCGTATGTTTCTCGGTCGAGCCGTCATAGAGCGCCTCGATCAGGTCGCCGTAGCGTTCCGCGATGAAGGAGCGGCGCACCTTCTGTGTGCGCGTCAACTCGCCGTCGTCGGCGTCCAGTTCCTTGTGCAGCACCAGAAAACGCCTGATCTGCGAGGCAGACATCATCGCCTCGCGCGACAGGTCGCGATTCACCTGTTCCACATGCGCCTTCATCATGGCGTAGACCTGTGGGTGACCGGCCAGTTCCTGGTACGAGGCATAGGAAATGTTGTTGCGCTCCGCCCAATTGCCGACGGCGGTCAGGTCGATGTTGAGGAAGACCGCGCAGAAACCGCGCCCGTCGCCAAAGGCCACCGCCTCCTTGATGTTGGGGAAGAATTTCAGTTTGTTCTCGATGTATTTCGGCGCAAACAACCCGCCGCCGGCCAGCTTGCCGACATCCTTGGCCCGGTCGATGATCTTCAGATGGCCGGTATCGTCGAAGAAGCCGGCATCGCCGGTGTGCACCCAGCCATCCTCGGTCTTGGTCGAACGGGTCGCCTCGTCGTTCTTGTAGTAGCCGACGAAGGTGCCTTCGGAGCGGTAGAGCACCTCGCCGCTCTCGGCGATCCTGATCTCCACGCCGGGCGAAGGCGGACCGACCGTGTCGGCGCGAATCTGCCCGTCCGGCTGGGCGGTGATATAGACCGAGGCCTCGGTCTGCCCGTAAAGCTGCTTCAGGTTGATGCCGAGCGAGCGATAGAAGCGGAAGATTTCCGGGCCGATCGCCTCGCCGGCGGTATAGCCGACCTTCAGCTTGGAAAAGCCGGTACGGTTGCGCAACGGGCCGTAGACGAGGAAATCGCCGAGCCTGTATTTCAGCCGGTCGGCAAGCGACACGCTCTCGCCATTGAGGATCTTTTCGCCGGTCCTGTTGGCGAAGGCGATGAAACGGTCGAACATCCTTTTTTTCAGCGGTCCGGCGTCTTCCATGCGCACCATGATCTGCGTCAGCATCGTCTCGAAGACGCGCGGCGGCGCAAAGAAATAGGTCGGCGCGATCTCGCGCCGGTCCTCGTTGACCGTTTCCGGGCTTTCCGGGCAGCAGACACAGTAGCCGGCGGTGTAGGCCTGCGCATAAGAAAACACGTGGTCGCCGACCCATGCCATCGGCAGGTAGGCCACGACTTCCTCGCTCTCGTCGAGGCGATCGAACGCGTTGCCGTGGCGGCCGGCGGTGATCAGGTTGCGGAACGACAGCATCACGCCTTTCGGCCGGCCGGTGGTCCCCGACGTGTAGAGCATGACGGCGATGTCGTCGCTATTGCCCTCGGCGATGCGGGCGCGCCAGGCGCGCTCGACATCGGGGCCTTCGGCAAGCTGAGCGCGGCCGATTTCCTGCAGCGCGGCGATCGAGTGCAGGTGCGTGTGGTCGTAGTCGCGCAGGCCACGCGGCTCGTCATAGACAATCTGCTTCAGGTGCGGCGCGTTCTCGGCGATCGACAGCAGCTTGTCGACCTGCTCCTGGTCCTGCACCACCGCGGCCTTCGCCTCGGCGTGCTCGATGACATAGGCCATCTCCTCGGCAACCGAATCGGCATAGACCGGGACCGGCACGGCGCCGAGCGCCTGGGCGGCGCAAAACGTCCAGTAGAGGCGCGGTCGGTTGGAACCGACCACCGCGATCTTGTCGCCACGGCCGATGCCGATCGATTGCAGACCAAGCGAGAAGGCGCGGATCTCGTCAAGCTGTGCTGCCCAGCTCCAGCTTTGCCAGATGCCGAAATCCTTGTGGCGCATCGCAGGCCTGTCCGCGAAACGCTCGGCGTTCCACAACAGGTACTGCGGAAATGTATCGAGCGCGCGGCCGTTGCCGGCGTCGGTCGCCTTCATGCGCGTCTGCCTCCCGCCGCCCGGTTCTTGTTGTTGCGGCCTTGCGAGTTAACCCGTCCAGGCGCGTGCATTCAAGCCCTGCTATGCGTGCTGCGACGAAAGTTGCGGCGAGCGGCCCAGAACCCGTCCGTCCGGAACCGGATGTCAGGCCGCCTGCGGGGTAGCCTGCCGCGCGGTCGGCCTGATCCTTGCGGGACGGATCGCGCTATCGCGTGCAAAAATCGCGCGGCGTTCTGTTTCCGTGGAGTTGAACAGGGGATAGCGCCGGCAGATGTCCGGAATGTTCGAGGCCGGCCCGGACATCAGCACCACGGGAATCCGGATACCCTCGAAATAGTTCGGCCCGGCAATCTGCGTCGAGCGGAAGATGCGCCGGTAGAAGGCGGCGTGTTCCAGCTTGATCACCTGCAGGCAGGAAAAGGCGTTGAACCAGGAAACGGCGAGGACGCCGAGACGAAGGGTCAACAACGGAAGGCCCGGATAGCGCTTTCCGGCTTCCTCGCTCACCGCAAAGCGGCTTGGATCGACAAAGGACAAGCCTTGTTCCAGCAAGGGACGAAGCGTGTCGCCGAACAGCTCGATTGCCGGCGTATCCGGCCCACCCGGACGAAGGATGTTGATCCGGATCGTTGCCACAAGTTCATCGCGAACATGCAGTCCGAACACATCGGTATCCGGCCGGAAGTCGATGTCCTCCAGCGCTTCGCCTCCAAATTTCTGCTCGTAGATGTTCTTCGCGTCGAACGCCTTGCGCCTGAGATCGCTTACACTTTGGAAGTCGGCGTCACTGATGACACGCCGATACTCCAGATTGTCGATCACGTCGAAGATCCGATCGTTGAGCTCCGTCCCCACAACGGCGCCTGTTCTCTCGGCCTGCTGCATTACGCACTCCCCGGTTGCGCGGACCACGGAGAGGAAGGTAAACAATTTGCTAATTCAGTAAAGCGTTTTTTCGTTAACGCGGGCGTTGCGGCGCTGACAGCGTCCCTGGTTGCCAAGCGATTGTTTGCGAACGCTTCAGCGAGTGTAAGCAGCGCCGGCGAGCGCCGGTGCTGACTTTACGGAAGCGGCGTTTTGTCCACCGCCGGTCGCAGTTTTGTCAGCCGTTGATCGCAACGGTGGCTTTGCGGCGCTTCTCGGAGGCGGTGGAACGCGCAATAGCGAACCGCGGCATGCACGCTAAGGATGCTACGCCGGAAGCTGGCAGGGCCGACCCGAACAGGAAGCCCTGGACCCGGTCGACGGACCCGCTCTCGCGCGCCATGTCGAAATGCTGGTGCGTTTCTACGCCCTCCAGAGTCACCGAGAGCCCCAGTTCCTTCGACAGGCGAGCAACGCCGCGCACGAGTTCAAGCGAGGAGCTCTGCGTGTCGATGTCGTTTAGGAAGGAGCGATCGATCTTGACCCGGTCCAGGGGTAGCCGGTGCAGATGGCTGAGACTGGAGTAACCGGTGCCGAAATCATCGAGAGCGATGCGTACCCCGAGCGCCTTCAGCTTCTGCAAAAGGCGCACGGTGGCCGCTTCGTTCGAAAGCACGGAGGTTTCTGTCAATTCGATTTCAAGGCGGTGCGGCGCCAGCCCATGCCGTTGCAGGCAATCGGCCACGAGTTCGACCAAACCGTTGTTGCGGAAATCGATCGCCGACATGTTGACCGATACCGTCATGTGCTCGGGCCACGCCGCGCAGTCAGCGCATGCGCGCTCAAGCACCGCTTCGGTAATCCGCGTAATGATGCCGATGCGTTCTGCAAGCGGGATGTAGAGCGAGGGACTGACAGCGCCGAGAACCGGATGCGTCCACCGCGACAACGCCTCGGTAGCGACAATGCGCTGGTCGCGCACGTCGATGATCGGCTGGTACAGCACCTCGAGCTGACCCTCCTCCACGGCGCGCGCGAGGTCGAGTTTGAGCCTCTGTTCCTTGCGGTAACGCTCGTCGAGCGATTCCTCGTAGGCCGTGCAAACGCCCTTTCCTGCATCCTTCGATTCGTAGAGCGCAAGATCGGCCTTCACCAGCAGATCCTGCAAGTCGAAGTCACCGACCTCGCAGACCACGTAACCCACGCTAACCGAAACATACATGACCTGGCCGGATATGTGGTAGAGTCCATGGATCTGGGCGCGTAGTTCGGCAACGAAGGCGGGAATGTTCTCGAGGTCCGCCTCGGCGAAAACCAGGAATTCGTCGCCGCCGTGGCGGGACACCGTCATCCCGGACTCGGTAAATACCCGTAGCCGCCGTCCGATCTCGGAGAGAAGGAAATCACCCGCCGGATGACCGAGCGTGTCGTTGACATGCTTGAAATCGTCGACATCGAAGACGATGAGCAGGCACGTCCGGCCGACGTCGAGATCGCGCAGGCGCTCGCGCACGACATCGCGGAACCATGAGCGGTTCGGCAGACCGGTCAGCGAATCGAAACGCGCCATCTGCGTGATCTGGCGTTCGGCGTTGCGACGCTCGGTTACATCCTCGAAGGTGAGCACCGTGCTGTGTTCGCCATCGGAGGCAATCGAGAACTCGAATACCCGTTCTTCGGCAAGCTCGATTGTTGTCTTGCGCGGGGCATGGCCGTTGCGCATGGCGTCGAGGCCGGACTTCAGCTTTTGTACCGCAGTTTTGGAATACGTGCCCTTCAACACGCCGTATCGCAGCACGGCGATGATGTTTCGTCCCTCAAGTTCAAGGCTGTCCTGAATGTTCAGCAGTTCGCGCGCGCGATCGTTCGCCACCGAGATGCGCCTCTTCTCGTCGAACATGAAAAGGCCTTGCGTCATGTTGTTCAGCGCAAGATCGAAGCGGTGGGCGATACGGATGATTTCCTGCTGACGATCGACCGTCGCGTTCATCATTTGGCGAACTTCGCCCGACATTTTCACGACGAGTCCGGCATAGGGAATGATGAGCCCGGCCAACAGGTAATGCGTGACGTCGCCGTCAAGAAACAGGCCTGAGGCGATCGGCACCAGGATACAGGCAAGCAAGATTTTCACCAGCCGTGGCGAGCCGTAAAGCCGGCCGACAATTGTCGGCACGGCGCCAAATGAGGCAAAGCAGGAGCCGAGGGTGGCGAATGGTCCGGGCGCGATGCTGATGCCCAGGAACGCGAACATGCCAAGCAGGAACGCCGCGGCGCCCGCCGAATAGGTATAGCGTTTCTCCCAATAGCGGGCGCGGATCGCCGATTTCAGGTGGTCGCGCTCTGCCAGGAATGCATATGTGAGGGAAATGCGCCAAAGCACCGCAAGAAACATTGCCCCGGATAACCAAAGATAGCCGGAATGGCCAGTATCCCACCAGGCGCACAGAACGGAAGCAACCTGCATGAAGGCGCCGATGACGAGCATACGCACGCCATCGAACAGCGACGAGACGAATGCGACGTAGTTTTCTTCCCGGAGCGTGTCGCGTCCAGCTTTGTGCGTCATTTCTGCCACCAAATCCCGTCGGTCAGAATGCGCGACATTCGCTAAAAAAAAGTTTGCAACCTTGCGTGCAAAAATCGATGCCGAAAGTTGAAAAAGGTTGTGTACTTCAACGAACTTGAAATGCGAAGTAAATCGGATTCACTCTGCGGCGGCAAGCTTCGGAGGATCGAGGTTGTTCTTGATTTGCGACAGTCCTTCTCGTGCAGCCAGTGCCTTGGCTATGCTCGATTCCCTTACGTGACCATAGCCACGAACAGGCTCGGGCCAGCGCAAAAGTTGCAGGTTGGCGGGACCGCCCTTCTCGCCGGACGAAACAGCATCGACATCGGCCTCGTAAAGCGCCAGAACCTCGCGCTCGCGGCGGCGCTCCGCGGTCAGGCCGAAAACGTCGAACATGCCTCCGCGCAAGCCGCGCATGGCGGCAAGCAGGCGAAGCGGAGTGCCGAACCACGCGCCAAACCGGGATTTGACCGGGTGTCCGTTGGCGTCGCGCCGGCCAAGCAGCGGCGGCGCCATGTGATACTCGATCCGGTCATGCGCCGAGAAGGTCGCCTCCACCTGCCGCTTGAAGCTGCCATCGGTAAAGAGGCGCGCCACCTCGTATTCGTCCTTGATCGCCATCAGCTTGAACAGGTTGCGCGCCACGGCCTCCGTCGCTTCGCCCGCCGTTCCTTTTGCAGCGATCTCGGCAGCACGCATGCGCTCCACCCGGTCGCGATAGCGTTTCGCATAGGCGGCGTCCTGGTAGGACGTGAGAAAGCGCTCACGCACCGCGATGATCTCGTCGATGCCTTGCGCCTGCGCCGGACGGCTTGCCGCCCGCGCAGTGTCGAGCAAGGCCGTCACCGCCTGCGGATCGTGGCCGGCGCGCCGTCCCCAGCGGAAGGCGGCGATGTTCATGTCGACCGAGGCGCCATTGAGGCGGATCGCCTGCTCGATAGCCTGCGGCGAAACGGGAAGCCCGCCCTTCTGCGCCGCCATGCCGAGCATGAACATGTTGGTGGCGATCGCATTGGCAAAGAGAGCGTTCGCCGCCCGCGTCGCATCGAAGAACACGGTCCGCTCGTCGCCCGCGGCCTTGCGGATCGCCCGCTTGATCCGCTCTGCCGGCAAAGAGAAATCGGCATTGCGGGCAAAGTCGCCCGGCATCACCTCGGCGGTGTTGGCGAGGAACAGGGTCTTGCCCTCGCGCACGCTCGCCAGCACCTTGGCGGCGCCGGAGACGACCAGATCGCAGCCGAGCACCAGATCGGCCTTTCCGGCCGAAACGCGGATGGCGCTGATGTCGGCGGGCGTCGGCGCGATGCGCACGTGGCTGAACACCGCCCCGCCCCTCTGGGCAAGGCCGGCCCTGTCGATCATGCCGCAGCCCCTGCCCTCCAGATGCGCCGCCATGCCGAGGATGGCCCCGATGGTGACGACGCCGGTGCCGCCGACGCCGTCAACGACAGCCGCCCACCCCTGCGACAGATCGGCAAGTGGCGCATCGGGAACGCCATCGAGCGGGTCGCGATCGCCGGCTATCCCTTCGGCCTTGCGCAGCTTGCCGCCATGCACCGTGACAAAAGAGGGGCAGAAGCCCTTCAGGCAGGAGAAATCCTTGTTGCAGCTCGACTGGTCGATTGCCCGCTTGCGGCCGAATTCGGTGTCGACCGGCTGGATCGAGACGCAGTTCGACTGTACGCCGCAATCGCCGCAGCCCTCGCAGACCAGTTCGTTGATGATGACGCGCCTGTCCGGATCGGGGAACGTGCCGCGCTTGCGGCGACGACGCTTCTCCGCCGCGCAGGTCTGGTCGTAGATCAGCACTGACACGCCCTCGATCTCGCGCAACTCGCGTTGCACGCGGTCGAGATCGTCGCGATGGTCGATGCTGGCGCGATCCGGGAACGCGTATTGGCCGCTGGCGTATTTCTCGGGTTCGTCGGTGACGATCGCGATGCGGTCGACGCCCTCGGCGCGCACCTGCCGGGCAATCTCGTCGACCTTGAGCCCGCCCTCGTGCGGCTGTCCGCCGGTCATCGCCACCGCGTCGTTGTACAGGATCTTGTAGGTGATGTTGACGTTCGTCGACAGGGCATAGCGGATCGCCAGAGATCCGGAGTGATTGTAGGTGCCGTCGCCGAGGTTCTGGAAGATGTGGCCGCGCTTCGAGAACGGCGCCTGGCCAACCCATTGCGCGCCTTCCCCGCCCATTGCGGTGAAGCCAACCGTCTTGCGGTCCATCCATAGCGCCATGAAATGACAGCCGATACCGGCTGCGGCGATCGAGCCTTCCGGCACCTTGGTGGAACTGTTGTGCGGGCAGCCGGAGCAGAAATAGGGTATGCGGCTTCCCGCATCCGTGGTCTGCGCCAGCATTTCCTGCGTCTGCCGCAGATTTGCCACGCGCGCGGCGATGTCGGCGGCATGGCCGATCGAACTCAGCACACGCTCCCCGACCGCGATCGCGATGTCGTTCGGATCGAGCGCGCCGAAGGCCGGGAAAAGCCAGTCGCCACGTTCGTCCTTCTTGCCGACGATGGTCGGCTGCATCGCGGCCCCAAACAGCGCCTCGCGCACCTGCACCTCGATCAGCGAGCGCTTTTCCTCCACGACGATGATCGACTGCAGCCCGTCGGCGAACTCCCGCAGGTGCTCAAGGTCGAGCGGCCACGGACACGCCACCTTGAACAGGCGGATGCCGATCGCATTGGCCCGCGCCTCGTCGATGCCTAGATCGTCGAGCGCCTGACGAACGTCGAGATAGCTCTTGCCGACCGTGATGACGCCGAGCTTCGGGTTGCGCCCGCCGGAAAACACGATGCGGTTCAGCCTGTTGGCGCGAATGAACGCAGCAGCGGCGGCGCGCTTGACCTCGTGCAGCCGCCGCTCCTGGTCGAGCATCGCAATCTCGTGGCGGATGTTGACGCCGCCCGCAGGCACGTCGAACTGCGGCAGCACGACGTTCAGGCGATCGAGCGCCACATTCACCGACGCGGTCGATTCGATGTTGTCCTTGACGCATTTCAGCGCCGCCCAGGTGCCCGCGAAGCGCGACAGCGCATAGCCGTAGAGCCCGTACTCGATCAATTCCTCGACGCCGGCCGGGTTGAAGATCGGGATCATCGTGTCGACGAAAAGGAACTCGGTTGCATGCGCAACGGTCGAGGATTCCGCCGTGTGATCGTCGCCCATCAGCGCCAGCACGCCGCCATGCTTCGATGTCCCGGCGAGATTGGCGTGCCGGAACACGTCGCCGGAGCGGTCGACGCCGGGGCCCTTGCCGTACCAGAGTGCGAACACGCCGTCGTGCCTGCCCTCACCGGTTAGTTCGGTCTGCTGAGAACCCCAGCAGGCGGTCGCCGCCAGTTCCTCGTTGACGCCCGGCTGGAAGACGATGTTGGCTGCCTTGAGGTCGCGCCTAGCCGACCAGAATTGCTGGTCGAGCCCGCCGAGCGGCGAGCCGCGATAGCCGGAAATGAAACCCGCGGTGTCGAGCCCGGCGCGACGGTCCAGTTCGTGTTGCATCAGCAACATCCGCACGATTGCCTGCGATCCGGTCAGGAACACGCGTTCCTTCGAAAGATCGAACTTGTCGTGCAGCGAAACGTCGTGAAGCGTCATCGAAGGATCTCCCGGTGCGTTTCGCGCTGGCCCAATTGGGCGTGAACATTTGTTTTCATGGTGTGAATTGTGGGTCGCGCGCCCGGCAGGTCAACTCATTTCCATTGTGCAGCGCACAGGCGAAATGATCGGCAAGTGGCGCCATGCGCCGCACAAGGAAACTGCGCGTTTCCGGCCCCGGGCGTTCGATCGTTTCGCGGCCGTTCTGGACCGATTGCGCACCATTGAGGCAGAATCACCCGGAGAGGCTCTGTCCGCCATCGACGGGAATGATCGCCCCGTTGATGTAGCGCCCTGCGGCGCTTGCCAGTAACAGCAGCACGCCGTCGAGATCGGCCGCCTCTCCCAGACGCCGCATCGGGTTCTTGCGCTTCAGGATCGCGCCCAGGCCGAGGTCGAGTTGCTTCTGCGTCATCGGGGTCGGGAACCAGCCGGGAGCGATCGCGTTGACGCGCACGCCGTGACGCCCCCATTCGAGCGCGAGCGAACGCGTCATCTGGTCGAGCGCGGCCTTCGAGACCGCATAGGCGGCAGCGCCGTTCTGCGGGTCGCGCGCAAGAATCGACGAGATGTTGACTATCGAGCCGGGCAAGCCGTTCTTGACCATCCGCCGCGCTGCCTCCTGCGCGACAAAGAACGCCGCGTCGAGATTGACGGCCATCAGGTAGCGCCATTCATCCATGGCGAGTTCGGCCGCGCGGCCGAAATGTCCCGCGCCGGCGTTGTTGACCACCACAGCAACAGTACCGAATTCGCGCTCCGCCTCATTGAATACGTCCAGCACCTCGTCACGATGGGTCACGTCGCATTCCAGCAGCAGCAGACGGCCGCGCCCCACCGGTTGCGGCTTGGCCAACCGGAAGAAATCGCCGCTGCGCCGCGCCACCGCAACAACATTGGCCCCGTGCGTGGCCAGCGTTTCGGCCATGTGCCGGCCAAGCCCGGAGGAGGCGCCGGTCACCAGCGCCGTCATCCCCGTCACGCAAAAGAGTTCGTTGTCCATGGCCACCCCCGCGCCGGTTGATAAGGGTGCGGAGAAACAAGATCAATGCGATACACGCACAGCGCAATAGTTGTTGCTTGATTCTTGCGCGCGGACCCGGTTCGATCGCGACCGCAAAACGGGAACCAGCCTGCCATGACAAGACCAGAGCCTTCCGCGCGCAGCGCCTGGCGCGCCTTCCGCATCCTGCCGACGCGCTGGATGGATAACGACGTCTACGGCCACATGAACAATGTCGTGCACTATTCGCTGTTCGACACGGCGGTGAACGGCTGGCTGATGGAGAAAGGCGTGCTCGACTTTGCTGCCGGCGACCAGGTCGGGCTGGTGGTCGAGACCGGCTGCCGCTACTTTTCCGAAATGGCGTTTCCCGACATTGTCCATGCGGGGTTGCGCGTCGCGCATATGGGGACGTCTTCCGTGCGTTACGAGATCGGCCTGTTCCGCAACGAAGACGAGACCGCTGCAGCGGAGGGGTTCTTTGTGCATGTCTATGTCGACCGGCTCAGCCGCAAACCGAAGCCGCTGAACCCCGCGCTCCGGGCGGAGCTGGAAGGAATTGCGGCATGACAGGCGAACACGAAAGCGATCTGCGCGCCCGCATCGAGGTGCTGGAAACCCATGTCGCCCACCAAGCGCGGACAATCGAGGAATTGAACGAAGTCGTCACCGCGCAGGCCCGCGTGATCGACACGCTGCGGCGCAAGGTCGACCTCCTGACCGAGCGTTTTCTCGCCGTCGAGGAGGCGGTGCAGGACCGGCCGGGCAATGCGCCGCCGCCGCATTGGTGAACAGCGATTGGTTCCTGAAAATTCCTTGTACCTCCCGTGGCGCGGCGACCGCTGTCATGCAATTCTCACATGGGCGCGGCAGACCATTGCCGTCGCATCCTTGGAGGTTCCCATGCGCGCATCCGTACTTGCCCTGCTTGCGTCCACCCTGCTTGCCGGCCCGGCGCTGGCCGAAACCAGGCTCACCATCATGAGCTTCAACGTCTATGGCGGCGGCGCCAACGACAACAAGCCAGTCGACGAGACTGTTGCGGTCACCAGGAGGGCCAATGCAGACACCACGGCCACCCGGGGGACCCGCCTCGAAGGCGATCCATGCGACGCCGACAACTGCAAGCCGCGCGGCGACAGCGTGGCGAAGGCCATTGCCGAACAGCTTGGCTTCCACTTCTACGACCAGACTGCAGAGAACCCGGCGCTGTGGGCGAACGCCATTCTCAGCCGCTACCCTATAGGTCCGGCGACAAAGAACGATCTCGGCGTCGAGATCGATGTCGACGGCCGCAAGGTCTTTGCCTTCAATATCCACCTGACCGATTTTCCCTACCAGCCGTACCAGCTGCTCAACATCGAATACGGCCCGGCACCCTATCTGAAAACGGCCGAGGAAGCTGTCGCGGCTGCGACCGCCGCGCGCGGCCCGGCACTGGATCTGCTCAAGGCCGATCTTGAGGCCGCGGGCGATGCGCCGGCCTTCATCTTCGGCGATTTCAACGAACCGTCCGCGCTCGACTGGACGCAGGCCGCCGTCGACGCCAAGCTTCAGCCGCTTGCGGTGGAATGGCCGACGACGGCGACGATCCAGTCCTGGGGCTTCACCGACACCTATCGCGCCGCCAATCCCGATGTCGTGGCCAAGCCAGCCTTCACATGGACGCCATGGGGCGATCCGAAGGATCCGGAAGACCATCAGGACCGCATCGACTTCGCCTTTGCGCGCGCGCCGGGGCTGAAGGTCGAAAGCGCGGCGGTTTACGGTGAGCAGGTCCCGCAGGCCGATGTCGTGGTCGACCCCTGGCCGGCCGACCATCGCGCGACCGTGGCGACGATCGTTTTCGAGTAAATCGACCGGCGGGCGGCGATATCACCGCTCATCTCACAGCGCGCCGTGCGACGCCGCAGAACACCCGGTTTCGCGTAGTGCTGCAGCGGTTTCTTGGTGTGAAGGCAGTGCCGGGCGCTCCGCCGCAAATAGCGCTGCCGCTTCGCGGTGCAGATTGGCATGGCGGCGCGCCAGAACATCAATGTCGCGGCTGTAGCCGCCGCCGATGACACCACAGACCGGCACCCCCTTGCCGCGAAAGATGGACAGGACAAGCCGGTCGCGGGCGGCAATCCCTGCGTCCGTGAGCGACAGCCGGCCAAGCCGGTCGTCCGCATGCACGTCGACCCCGGCGTTGTAGAACACGATGTCGGGCTCGGCCCAGCGCAGCGCCTTCTCCGCAAGATCGCCGGCGATCTCCAGGTAGGCCTGGTCGCCAACACCGTCGGGCAACGAGCAGTCGTGATCCGACGCGATCTTGCGGACGGGATAGTTGCGGCCGTTGTGGATGGAAAGCGTGAAGACGCGGCGCTCGTCGCGAAAGATGTCGGCCGTGCCGTCGCCCTGATGGACGTCGCAATCGAACACCAGCGCCCTGCCGATCTCGCCGTCGGCCAGCAGCACCGACGCCGCCACGCCGACATCGTTCAGCGTGCAGAAGCCGGCGCCGTGGGCGCGTCGCGCATGATGGCTGCCGCCTGCCGTGTTGCAGGCAAGGCCGTGCGCCAGCGCAAGCCGCGCCGCCAGCACGGTGCCGCCGACGGCAGTGCGGGCGCGCAGCGACACCTTCGGCGACACGGGAAAGCCGATCTCCCGTTCGATCGACTCGGGCACTGCGGATTCGATCACCCGGTCGACATAGTCCGCGTCATGCGCAAGCTTCAGCCATGCGGCCGGCGCAGGGGCGGGAACATGGAAGTCTCCCGCAGCACAGACGCCCTCCTCCACCAGCACCTCGGCGAGGCGGCGGTACTTGCCCATCGGGAACCGGTGCGTTAGCGGAAACTCGGCGTCATAGACGGGATTATGGACGATCGGCATGCGCATGGGCGAAAGATAACCGATATCGGAAGTCCGGCAACGGGAACCGACATCGGCTAAGCACCTATTCTTCCCAATTTGCAGTAACACCGTGCTATGGGCGATAACACCCTCCCGGCGCGTGCTGCATGACCCTCCCGCCATCTCCTCGTCCCTTCGCCGTCACGCATCGCATGGTGTTCGCCATCGCTGCGCCGATGACGCTTGCCTACCTGACGACGCCGATACTCGGCCTCGTCGATACCGGCGTGGTCGGGCAGTTCGGCGATGCGGCGCTGATCGGCGGCCTGGCGGTCGGCGCCGTGGTGTTCGACATCGTCTATTCCGCCTTCAACCTCGTTGCCGGCATGAGCGGTTTCGTGGCGCGCGCTTTCGGGGCGGACGACCGCGCCGAACAGCAGGCGGTGTACTGGCGCTCTGTCGTGATTGCGCTTTCGCTCGGCCTGCTCCTGCTCGTGCTTGCCGTCCCGGTGCGGGAAGCCGGCGTGTGGCTGATGAACCCCGGCGCGGGCGTGGCCGAGGCGGCGCGGCAATACATCGGCATCCGCCTGCTTGCCGCACCGGCAACGATGCTGAACTACGCCAATATCGGCCTGCTTCTCGGCCAGGGCCGGGCGCTTGCCGCGCTCGGGTTGCAGACGGTGCTGAACGGCATCAACATCGCCTTGTCGATCTGGCTCGGTCTCGGTCTCGGCTGGGCGATCTCCGGCGTCGCCTGGGGTACGGTGATCGCCGAGTATGTCGCTGCTCTTGCCGGCTTTGCAATCATCGTTTCCGGATTCGACCGAAGCCATGCGCCGGGCCTTGCCCGCATCCTCGACCGGCATGCAATGCTGACGATGATCGCAGTCAACCGCGACGTGATGATCCGCACCATGGCGTTGCTCGGCGCCTTTGCGCTGTTCACCCGCTTCGGCGCGCGCCTCGGCGCGGTGACACTCGCCGGCAACGCCATCCTGATGAACTTCTTCATGATCGCCGGCTACTATCTCGACGGGTTTGCGGTTGCAGCCGAACAGATTTGCGGCCGCGCCATCGGGGCGCGGTTCGAGCCGGCGTTCTGGCGCGCCGTTCGGCTTTCCGCGCTCTGGGGCTTTCTGTTGGCGGTCGCGACCACGCTTGCGGTGCTGGCGTTTGGCGGCTTCGGCATTGACCTGCTGGCAAGGGACGAGGCGGTCCGGGCTGCCGCCAAGGCGCATCTCTTCTGGGCGGCGATCACCGCCACCACCGGCGTCCTGGCATTCCTGATGGACGGCGTCTTCGTCGGCGCATCCTTGTCGCGCGACATGCGCAACACCACGATCCTTGCCTTCGCGACATTCGCCGTCACGGCCTGGGCGCTGATGCCGGCGCTCGGCAATCTGGCGCTGTGGATCGCGCTCAACGCCTTCCTGCTCGTGCGCGGCCTGTCGCTTGCCGCATTGCTGCCGCGCCGGGCCCGGTCGGTATTCTCGCCAACCGGATGATCAGGCGGGCAGCGGCCTCGCCGCCCATTCGGCGGTGCGCCTGTCGCGGAGCGCCGCAATCGAGGCGATGCCCTGACGGTCGAGATGCTGCGCCACGCCGTCCAAGATGCGGCCGGGCAAGCCCGGCCCGCCATAGATCAGACCGGTATACATCTGCACGAGGTCGGCGCCGGCTTCGATCTTGGCCAGCATCGTTTCCGCGGAATCGACGCCGCCAACGCCGATCAGCGCGAGCCTCGACCCGACGCGCTGACGCATCTTTGCCAGCACGATCGTCGAGCGCTCGAACAGCGGCGTACCCGACAAGCCGCCCGTCTCGTGCGGATCGGCCCTCAGTCCCGTGCGCGACAGCGTGGTGTTCGAGACCACCAGCCCGTCGAGCGGATGCTGCGCGACTTCCTCCGCGATGTCATCGAGATCGGCCTCGCCGAGATCCGGCGCGATCTTCAGGAAAACGGGGATGGCGCTTGCGCCGTTGGCAAGCTTGCCGCGCGCCGCAAAGACCTTCGACAGCAGGTCGCGAAGGCTGTCGCGCGCCTGCAGGTTGCGCAGGCCGTGCGTGTTCGGCGACGAAATGTTGACCGTGAAATAGGAAGCGACGCTGTGGAAGCGCCGGATGCCTTCCGCGTAGTCGGCGGTACGGTCCACAGAGTCCTTGTTGGCGCCGATGTTGACGCCAACGATGCCGGGCCGCCCGGTGCGCGCCGAAAGGCGCGCCATCGCGGCATCGTGGCCATCATTGTTGAAGCCGAGCCGGTTGATCACCGCCCGATCGTTCTCCAGCCGGAAGATTCGCGGTTTCGGGTTGCCCTCTTGCGGATGCGGTGTCAGCGAACCGACCTCCACAAACCCGAATCCGAGCGCGAGCAACGGATCCGGCACCTCGGCGTTCTTGTCGAAGCCCGCCGCCATGCCAAGCGGATTGGGAAAGTCGAGACCGGCGACCGTCATGCGCAGGCGGGCGTCTTCACGCCGCTCCGGCGCGATCAAACGCGTCTTCAAAGCCAGGATGGACAGCCGGTGGGCTGTTTCAGGATCGAACAGGAACAGGGCGCGGCGCGACAGGGAGGGAAGCATGTGCCTCAGGCATCCAACTCCGGGAATACATGGTGTCCGTCTTGCCCAAGTGGAAGCGGGCGGATCCAGCGCACCGCGCCATGCGGCAATGCGCCGTAGAGATGCGGAAACAACGCGCCGCCGCGCGAGACTTCGTACTTCAGCGCCGGGCCGAGCGCGGCCTCGTCGACTGCGACAAGCAGCAGGTCGTCCTGCCCCGAAAAATGCCGCGCTGCCGTTTCGGCAACCTGTCCTGCTGTGGAAAAATGGATGAACCCGTCGGCGTGATCGATGGGCGCGCCACGAAAGACCCCTTCGCTTCCGGACGCCGTCCACATCGCTTCGGGCACGATCTTGTATATCGTTTTTCGCATGTGCGTGCCGTAGCGCAATACAACCTGAAGGAAAAGTCCCCTTGCAGCAAAAAGCGGCCGCAGCGGGGCGACGAACCGTTTTTGTGCCATGTTCGCCTGCAATGAAGGCGTCGGAAAGGGAGATTTGGCCCATGGGAAAAGCAGGATTGGTTGCAGTCGCCTTCGCGGGCGCCTTGTGTTCGGCTGCAAGCGCGCAGGAAGCGGGGCGTTACCAGATGGAGCGCAACGATTCGGGAGGCTATGTGCGCCTCGACACGCTGACTGGCGAGATGGCGTTCTGTACCGAGCAATCGGGGCGCATCGCTTGCGGCGAGATGTCGGGCGAAGGCGAAGCCCTTGC
Organism: uncultured Paracoccaceae bacterium; assembly: GCA_937873685.1. Lineage (GTDB taxonomy): Bacteria > Pseudomonadota > Alphaproteobacteria > Rhizobiales > Rhizobiaceae > CALMYO01. The sequence goes on along the minus strand of CALMYO010000148.1, from coordinate 3,562 downwards.
CGACAAGGTTGCACGGCTGGAAGCGCGCATCGAGGCGCTGGAGCGCAAGGTTGGCGAAGGCGGCAAACAGGTTTCCGGCCTGCCGACCGACGAGGAGTTCGAGCGCACGCTCGGTTTCATGGAGAAGTTCTTCCGCCGCTTCATCGGCATCGCGAAGGAATTCGAGGACAAGCCGCAGCCGGAAAAGACCTGACCGCGCGGCCGCCGAACCTTTCGATCGGACAGCACGGCCGGACGTTCAGCCCGCGTATCCGAACAGGCGCGGCAGCCACAGCACGATGTCGGGGAACAGGATCAGCGCCAGCAGCGCCAGCACCAGCGCGAAGAAGAACGGCATCACATTGCGGATGATCTCGCCGAGCGGAATGCCGGTCACCGCATTGATGACGAACAGCAGGATGCCATAGGGCGGCGTGATCAGCCCGATCATGCAATTGACCACGGCGACGACGCCGAAATGCACCAGGTCGATGCCGAGTTGCCGGCAGGTCGGCACGAACAGCGGGATGATCACGAGGATGATCGTCGTGGCGTCGAGGAAGCAGCCGAGCACCAGGAAAAACAGGTTGATGGCGAGCAGGAACACCAGCGGGTCGACATCCAGCCCGACCATCGCCCCGGCCAGCTTGCCCGGAATGTTCTCGTTGGCAACGATGTAGTTGAAGATCAGCGCGCCGCCGATGACAAGGCCGACCGCCGCGCTCGATCGTGCGCTTTCTGCCACCACCCCGTACAGGCTTTTCCAGCTTAACGCCCTGTAGAACAGGCCGGCGACCACGAGCGCGTAGAAGGCGGCGATTGCCGCTGCTTCCGTCGGTGTCGTCACGCCGCCATAGATGCCATAAAGCAGGATCGCGGGCATCAGCAGCGCCGGGAACGCGCGCATCGTCAGGCGCGGCAGTTCCGAAACCGGCACGGCGACATCAGTCGCAAAGCCGCGTCGCCGCGCGATCGCGGCGTTCATGACCATCAATACAATGCCGATCACCAGCCCCGGCAGGATGCCGCCAAGGAACAGATAGCCGATCGAGGTGTCGGAGACGAGCGCGTACAACACCATCGGGATCGAGGGCGGAATGATTGGCCCGATGGTGGCCGAGGCGGCCGTGATGGCTGCCGCATAACCGCGCGTGTAGTGTCCGGACTTCACCATCATGTCGATGATGATCTTGCCAATGCCGGCCGCATCCGCGACCGCCGAACCGCTCATGCCGGAAAAGATCAGGCTGGCGACGATGTTGACATGGCCGAGCCCGCCGCGGAACCGCCCCACCAGCGCGACGCAGAACGCCAGCAGGCGTTCAGATATGGTGCCGGCGTTCATGATGTTGGCGGCGACGATGAACAGCGGCACCGCCAGCAGCACGAAGGAATCGTAGAGCCCCTGGATGATCTGCTCGGCGGCGAGGCCGAGATCCTGCCCGCCGACGGCAAGATAGACGATGGCAGACAGGATCAGCGCATAGGCGACCGGCGTGCCGATGGCGGCATTCGCAAACAGCGCGATCAGGCAGGCGGCAAGGGCGAGGCTCACGGGCGCCTTTCCCTCCCCTTGATGGGGAGGGTCCGGCTGAAGGCCGGGGGTGGGGTGATCAAGCGATTGAAACCACGAATGTTCACCCCCTCCGGTCGCTTCGCGACCACCTCCCCCATAGAGGGGGAGGAGGGAGCCATGCCGACTAGCTCTGCGCCTGCGCGACCCAAAGCTGCCGCCTGTGGGAACAGTTTCCGTGATGATGTCAGAACGGGGTTTGGCATCCGAACGGAATATTTCACGCCCATCACTCCGCCTCCTGCGCCGGCGTCACGCCGTGCAACTCCTCGTCCGCCTTGCCGGTGACAATCCGCCAGACCGTCCAGCCATAGCGGGCGATCACCGCCACGGCGAAGACGCCATAGATGGAGAACACGTAGTCGAGGCGGATGCGCAGCACCGAACTCTTCTTGATCTTGTAAAAAGTGATGTAGTCGATCGTCGCCGGCAGCGCGGCGGCGAGGCCGATCACGATCGCCAGCGCCGAGACAAGCGCAAACGCGCGCTGCCGGCGGCGGCCGACTGCCTGGTAGAGCACGTCGAACTTCACATGGTCGCGGTCGGCCAAGCAGAACGCGCCGGTGAAGAACACCAGCCACAGCCACAGCGTCAGGCAGACCTCCAGCGTCCAGCCGATGTTCAGCCCCGGATAGAACCGCAGCAGCACATAGCGGGTGAAGATCTGGACGAGAAACGCAAGGAACATGGCGGCGAGCAACGCCGCCGCCACGTTTTCCGCCCGGCGCTCAAGCCAGCGCAGCAGCGATGTCATCGAACGGTCGGCAAGGCGTCAGAGCGCGTTGATCTTTTCGACCATGCCTTCCGGCCAGTCCTTGGCGAAATCCGATTCCAGGTAGGCCTTCTGGACGTGCTCGCGGAAGGCGGCCACGTCCGGTTCGTAGACGTCGAGGCCCTGGTCGCGGAAGAACTGCGCCAGTTCCTCTTCCAGCTTCAACTGGCGCTGGCGACCTTGTTCCGAGGCGTCGTCCGCAGCCTTCTGCACGATGGCCTGCTGGTCGGCCGACAGGCTGTCCCACACCTTCTTGGAGAAGGCGACGTAGTTGAGGTCGACGAGATGCGAGGTCAGGACGATCTGCTTGGTGACTTCGTAGAACTTGGAGTCCTTGTCGGTTGGCAGCGGGTTGTCCTGGCCGTCGATCGCTCCGGTCTGCAGCGCCGTGTAGATCTCGGTGAAGGGCAGCGGCACCGGGCTTGCGCCGAGCGCCTTGCCGAGGAACTGCCAGGCGTCGGTGCCGGGCATGCGCAGCTTCACGCCGGCGAGGTCTGCCGGTGTCTTCACCTCGCGCTCGGATTTCGGCATCCGCAGGTTCAACTGCCGGCGGCCGAGATACATCACCGAAAGCAGCTTGACGCCGAGTTCGGCTTCCACCTTCTCCTTCATCGGCGTCATGAAATCGGCGGCGAACACGCTCTTCTGGTGCTCGGCGTCGCGATGCAGGTAGCCGGCGGCGAAGATCGAGAATTCCGGGAAGATCGTCGCCAGTTCCTGTGCCGACGTGATCGACATTTCGAGGTTGCCGCGAGCGATGGCCTCGAGTTCGGTGCCCTGCTTGAACAGCGTGGCGTTATAGTTCGGCTGGTACTCGGCGAAATCCGCCACGGCGGGGCCGAAGATCTCGGCGAGCCCGACCGAGCGCTGGTCTGTGGCGGTGGCCGGCGTCGACATGCGCAGGATGATCTTGTCGGCGGCGCCGGCTTGCCCTGCACCGAAGCCCGCAAGCGCCAGCGTGGCGGCCGAGGCTGCAAGGAATTCACGGCGTTGGATGCGAATGGTCATGGTTTCCTCCTCCCTTTTTCGCTTGGCGCGGAGGATTCCCGGTTTGTGCGCGAAGCGCAAGGTAATGTTTGCGCAAATCTGTCGATGCCAGCGGAAATCGGCGACAAGCCGGCAGTTGCGCTACCGCTGGGGACAAGCTTTGTGGGAAACGAATGGTGGGCGTGACAGGGATTGAACCTGTGACCCCTACGATGTCAACGTAGTGCTCTCCCGCTGAGCTACACGCCCAT
>CALMYO010000147.1 GCA_937873685.1 uncultured Paracoccaceae bacterium | reverse complement strand
CGAGGCGCTGGCGCAAGGCCTGCCAGTGATCCCGGTGCCCGGCGCAACGGCGGCGATTGCGGCCTTGACCGCCTCCGGCCTTCCCGCCGACTGTTTCCTGTTCGCCGGCTTCCTGCCGCCCAAAGCGGTGGCCCGGCGCGCGAAGCTGGCCACGCTTGCGCATCTCGACGCAACGCTGGTGTTCTACGAGGCGCCGCAACGTCTCGCCGCCATGCTGGCCGATGCGGCCGAAGCTTTCGGCACGGAGCGCCAAGCGGCGGTGTGCCGCGAACTGACCAAGGCGCATGAAACAGTGACGACGGGCGAGGTCGGCAATCTCGCGGACGCCTTTGCGGCCGCGCCCGAGCCGAAGGGCGAGATCGTCGTCGTGGTTGCGCCGCCGCAGGATGCTGCACCGACGGACGCCGGCGCCGTCGACGCCATGCTGAACGACCTTGCCGAAACCATGCCCGCCTCGAAGGCTGCGGCGGAAGTCGCGCGGCTGACCGGATTGCCGAAGGGCGAACTCTACAAGCGCCTGCTGGCGCTCAAGGGCGGGTAAGGCCGTTTGATGGCTCCGCCCCGCGACAATCCGCTCGATGCGGCGGCAAAGCGCCGCAAGGCGGAGAAGCGCGGCCATCGCGGCGAATTCCTGGCTGCTCTGGCGCTTCGGCTGAAGGGCTGGCGCATCGTCGCGCGCCGGTTCAAGACACCGTCGGGCGAGATCGACCTGATCGCGAGACGCGGAGACCTGATTGCGATCGTCGAGGTGAAGGCGCGCGCAAGCGTCCAGGCGGCGGTCGATTCGGTGACGCGGCCGGCGCAACGGCGCATCGCCAATGCGGCAGACGTCTGGCTGTCGCGCCAGCGTGACCATGGCCGGCTCAGCCTGCGTTTCGACATCGTTGCCGTGCTGCCGCGCCGCTGGCCGGTGCATCTGGAAGACGCGTTTCGCGGCGATTGATTTCGCCGCCAAAACCGCCGAAAACGCGGCTCCGTTTTCAACAGGAAAGCCCCCATGGCGCTCAACGTCGCATTCCAGATGGATCACATCGCCACGATCAACATTGCGGGCGATTCCACCTTCGCCATCGCGCTGGAGGCGCAGGCGCGCGGCCACAAGCTGTTTCACTATACGCCCGATCGCTTGAGCCTGCGCGACGGGCGGGCGGTCGCGGCGATCGAGCCGCTCGAAGTGCGCGACGAGAAGGGCCGGCACTTCACGCTCGGCGAGGCGGTGTCGACCGATCTTTCGGAGATGGACGTGGTGCACCTGCGCCAGGACCCGCCCTTCGACATGAACTACATTACCACGACGCACATCCTGGAGCGCATCCATCCGAAGACGCTGGTGGTGAACGACCCGGCATGGGTGCGCAACAGCCCGGAGAAGATCTTCGTCACCGAATTCCCCGACCTGATGCCGGAAACGTTGATCACCAAGGATCCGGCCGAGGTGGCGGCGTTCCGCCGCGCCCATGGCGATATCATCGTCAAGCCGCTCTACGGCAATGGCGGTGCGGGCGTGTTCCACCTCAAGGATGACGACCTCAACCTTTCGGCCCTGCTGGAACTGTTCGCCCAGACATGGCGCGAGCCCTTCATCGTGCAACGCTATCTGCCGGCAGTGCGCGCCGGCGACAAGCGCATCATCCTCGTTGACGGCGAAGCGGTCGGCGCGATCAACCGCGTGCCGTCCGACACTGATGCCCGCTCCAACATGCATGTCGGCGGGCAGGCGCGCCCGACCGAACTGACGGAGCGCGAGCGCGAGATCTGCGCCCGCATCGGGCCTGCCCTGCGCAAACGCGGCTTCCTGCTGGTCGGCATCGACGTCATCGGCGGCTTCCTGACCGAGATCAATGTCACCTCGCCGACCGGCATCCGCGAGGTGAAGCGTTTCGGCGGGGCAGACATTGCCGCACTGCTCTGGGATGCGATCGAGGCGAAACGGGGCTTCTGATCGTTCCGATTGCAGGGAGGGGCAACATAATGCACTATTCGATGAGAAATGCATTATTGTGCATAATTTGAATTGACCGACGCCCCTCCTTGCGCTATGCCGACTTCACGGACCGGTGGACAACAGCCGGCCGCGGGAGGGTGACATGGCGGCGGAAAACGGCAATGCGGCGGTCTGGTTCGTCGACCGGCACGTGGCGGGCGCAGCGGCGGACAAACCCGCCTTCATCGAGGCGGGTGAGGGCGGTCGAACGCTGACCTATGCCGAACTCGGCCGCGAAAGCGGGCGCATGGCGGCGCTGTACGAGCGTTTCGGCGTCAATCGCGAGGATAGGGTTGCGCTGCTGCTGCTCGACACCGCCGATTTCCCGGTCATTTTCTGGGGCAGCCTGAAATCGGGTGTCATTCCGGTCGCGCTGAATACGCTGCTGTCGACCGAGGTCTATGCCGCGATCCTTGCCGACAGCCGCGCCAAGGCGCTGTTCGTTTCGCCGGAACTGCTGGAGACCGTTCTGCCGGCGCTCGCCGGAAACCCCTGGCTGAAGCATGTCTTCGTCGCCGGCCCAACCGAAGCGTCCGGCATGTCCGGCCTTGCCGCCGAATTGGCGAAAGGCGACAGCCGTCCGAGCGTCGAGGCCGATCCCGACGAATGCGCCTTCTGGCTCTACTCGTCCGGCTCAACCGGAAAGCCGAAGGGCGTGCGCCATGTGCATTCGAACCTGAAGGCGACCGCCGACACCTATGGCGCACAGGTGCTCGGCATCGAATCGTCCGACACAGTGTATTCCGCCGCCAAGTTGTTCTTCGCCTACGGGCTCGGCAACGCCATGACATTTCCGATGTCGGTCGGCGCCACCACGGTGCTCTTTTCCGGCCGCCCGACGCCGGACAGCGTGACGGATGTGCTCAACCGCCACAAGCCAACCGTGTTTGGCGGCGTGCCGACGCTCTATGCGGCGCTGGTCAACCATTTCGAGAGCGGCAAGGGCGTGCTCGATGCGAAACTGCGCCGCTGCATCTCGGCGGGAGAAGCCTTGCCGGAGGAGATCGGCAAGCGCTGGGAGAAGCTTTCCGGCTGCGAGATCCTCGACGGCGTCGGCTCGACCGAAATGCTGCACATCTTCCTGTCCAACCGGCCGGGCGACGTGGCCTATGGCACGTCCGGCGCCGGTGTCCCGGGTTACGATTTGCGCCTCGTCGATGAACACGGCGCGGAGGTCGGCGTCGGCGAGGTCGGCGAGTTGCTGGTCAGCGGCGCATCGGCCGCCGCCGACTACTGGAACCAGCGCGACAAGAGCCGCGCCACCTTCGAGGGGCGCTGGACGCGCACCGGCGACAAGTACGAGCGGCGCGCCGACGGGCGGCTGGTCTATTGCGGCCGCACCGACGACATGTTCAAGGTCTCCGGCATCTGGGTTGCGCCTTTCGAGGTGGAGCAGGCGCTGGTCGCCCATCCGGCCGTGCTGGAAGCCGCGGTGGTGGCGGCGCGCGACGAGGACGGGCTTGAGAAGCCGAAGGCCTTCGTGGTTCTGAAGAACGGCGTCGATGCCGGGTTGCTTGACGAGGAGCTGAAGGAGCACGTCAAGACCCGCATCGGAAAGTGGAAGTATCCCCGCTGGATCGTGTTCGCCGACGACCTGCCGAAGACCGCGACCGGCAAGATCCAGCGTTTCAAGCTGAGGGGATGACGCGATGGCGGGGTTTGCGTGGACCGATGGCTGGAGGGGTTTCCTGGAGGCGAACGGCAAGCGCATTGAAGCGGCCTGTTTCGGACCGTCGCCACAGAAAGCGCCGACGCTGGTGCTGCTGCATGAGGGGCTTGGCTGCCTTTCGCTGTGGCGTGATTTTCCCCGCCGGCTCGTCGAGGCGACCGGCTGTGGGGTGTTCGCGTATTCGCGCGCCGGTTATGGCGGCTCCGATCCCGTCGATCTGCCGCGCCCGCTCGACTACATGACGCGCGAAGCGGTGGGGACGCTGCCGCAGATCCTCGATGCGATCGGCTTTCGCCATGGCGTGCTGGCCGGTCATTCCGACGGCGCGTCGATAGCGGCGATTTATGCCGGCTCGGTTGAGGATTTCCGCGTCCGCGGCCTCGTGCTGATCGCGCCGCACTTCTTCACCGAACCGGAAGGCCTCGCTTCGATTGCCGAGGCGAAACGGGCCTATGAGACTGGCGACCTGCGCGCGAGGCTCGCCCGGCATCACCGCGATGTCGATAACGCGTTTCGCGGTTGGAACGACGCCTGGCTCGATCCCTCATTCAAGGCCTGGAACATCGCCGATACCATCGATTACTGGCGCGTGCCGGTGCTGGCGATCCAGGGCGCGGACGACCAGTACGGCACGCTGGCGCAGATCCGCGAGATCGAAAGCCGCATCTATTCACCGGCCGACATCGCCATACTCGACGATTGCCGCCATGCGCCCCATGCCGAGCAACCGGAGCGGACACTGGCGCTGATCGCCGGTTTCGTCGCACGGCTGGAGCGCATCGAAGCGGCGCCCGGCGCACAGGCGGGAACCGGATGACGACCGTCGGCGCTGGCAGCGTAGCGGCAACCAGCGACTTCGCAGACCCTGGAACTTGGCCCTTGCCCGACCGCGCGCACGTTCCCGGCAAGAACGAACGGCCAGGACCGGAATTTGCCAGAAACATCCACGCCCATGCGCCGGCGCCGGGCGAACCGTTGCCGGCCATGACGCCACTGTGGTGCTACGGCCTGCGCCTTCACAAGGAAGGCTTCTTCTTCGAAGCGCACGAGGCGCTGGAGCCGGTGTGGATGGCGGCTGCGCCGAACAGCCGCGAAAGGGCACTTGCGCGCGGCGTCATCCAGGCGGCGAACGCGGCGCTGAAAGTGCGCATGGGCTGGCCGCAGGCGGCGCGCCGACTTGAAACATTGGCGCGCGCCTGCTTCGACGATGCCTTCGCCGGGACGGAGGGATCTGTGCTCGGCCTCTCGCGCAGCGAAGCGGAAGCGCTGCTCGACAAAGGTATGTTTGATAATGCAATATAATGCATAAGTCCGTCGATTTTTCGGTTAGTATCTGAATTTGCTGTGGAAAAATGGTCGCAAATTTCGTCGCGCCGCCTCTTGATTTCCCTGAATTCTGCAATATAATGCACTCAACAACAGAAAACGCCCGTGGGAGCAAAGCCCGTGTCCAAGCGCATAGATTTCCAGACCGACCCGTCCCGCTACCGCCACTGGCGGGGGGGGACCGATTGTCCGAGCGCAAAAGTCTTTTTGGGTGGGGATGGGAATGGGGGGGCGTTCGGGGGGTGCGAGCTCCAACT
>CALMYO010000146.1 GCA_937873685.1 uncultured Paracoccaceae bacterium | reverse complement strand
CGGCGGATTGACGATGACGCTGGCGAAGCTGTCACCGTCGGTATCCGAGAAGCCGAAATCAGCGGCCGAAAACACATGCGAGGTGTCTTCGTTCAGCGCAATCGTGCTGTCGGCTCCGTCCGGCGCATCGTTGACCGACGTGACCGAGATGAACGACCGGGCTGTGTTGGAGTTCACATCGCCGTCGTTGACGACGACGGTAACGACCCGCTGCGTGGCGTCCGGATCCTCGGAGGTCGAGTGGTAGGTGATCGCTGCGATCGCCGCCTCGTATTGGGCCAGCGTGGCAGGACCGGTGAGTGTCACGGTGATCGTGCCGGGCACAATCGAGGAAACCGAACTCGTAACCCCCGGCGGCAGCGCGCCGACAGTCAGCACATCGCCGACAAAGGCATTGGTGAGGACGATGGTTGCGCTCTCGATGTTGGAATCGTCGAGATCGGTGACATCTATGTCGATGTCGGAGATCGAGATCGGCGCGCCGTTTTCGGTGTATGACAGTTGCACGTTGCCCGCGTTGACGCCGGTGGAATTGTTGCCGTCGAGATCGAGCGAAGGATTGTCGTTGACTGGGACGACATTGACGTAGGCGGTCGCGAGGTTGGAGTCGGCAAACCCGTCATTGACCGTGATCTCGATCAGGCGTTGGGTCGGATCAGGGTTTTCGGACGTGGTCAGGAAGGAAACCGCGCGTATGGCCGTTTCGAAGTCGGCGGTACTGCCAGGGCCGATCAAGGTGACGGTAATTTCGCCCGGCGTTCCGGTGTCGATGATTGCGGCAATGCCGAGCGGCATGGCGCCAACCTGCAGTGAATCCAGGGCAAAGGCGTTGGTCAGCCGAATCGTCACCTGCTCGATGGCGTCTTCCGGATCGACAATGGCGATATCCGCATCGACGATCGGCACCGCCGGCGCATTCTCGACATAGGTCGTTTCGTAGTCCGGCCCGGTACGACCGGACGAATCGTTGCCGTCGAGATCGAGCGTCGGCGCATCGTTGACAGGGGTGATCGGGCCGAAAGTGACTGTTGCAGGCGAACCGTCCACCGTGAGGTCGTTCGGCGTGTAGGTAAGAGTCGGGACAGGGCCGGTGTAGTTGAGCGCCGGAGAGAAGGTGACATTGCCGTTAGAGTTGACGGAAATCGTGCCGATCGGATTGCCGAAGTTGTCGGTCAACAGCGTCGCAACGCCCAGCGCCAGCGAATCGGGAATGCCGTCGCCGTCGGTGTCGATCTCGGCGGCCGAAATGAACAACATATCGCCATCGGCGTCGGTGTCGTTCCCGAGTACATTCTGGGTCACCGGTGTATCCTCGGTGACGGGAATCGCGTCGTTGACGCCGACCGGCGGATCGTTGACATCGCGGAACAGCAGGTCCGTGGTGAGCGGCACGGCGTTGGAGCCAGAGGCGTTAAGGGCGGGCACGCTGGCGAGATTCAGCGTCGTGGCGGTGCGGTTCTGGTCGTTGACGTCGAAACCGTCGTTGACACTGCCTGCCTCGAATATGTCGAGCAGGCCGTCGCTGTCGGTGTCGGTGGTCGAAGTAATCGTGGTCGGTTGGCCGTCACCGCGCTCGGCGATATCGTCCATGCCGTCGTTGTCGCTGTCGGCGTCGAGATAATCCGGATTGTCTGCGCTGTCTGTATTGACCGGCGTCAGGCCGAGCGAGCCTGCTGCGCCCGTGAGGTCGGCGTCATAAACATCGTCGAGACCGTCACCATCGGCGTCGATAATCGTGCCATCGCCGGACGGCGCGATGTAGCCGGCCGTCGTCTGCGCCTCGACGTTGTCGGTGATGCCGTCATTGTCGGAATCGATGTCGAGGTGGTCGGCGATGCCATCTCCATCCGTGTCGCGGGTGGTTGCCGCGCGCATCAGTTCGAAATCGCCAGCAAGGACCGCGCCATTGTAGTTGGTTGCGCCCGTCGGCAGTCCGGAGCCGACGTTGATGATGCCGTTGCCGCGATCGACACCGGTGTGCGTGATCGTCAGCGAGGTAACCGGCGTTGTGAAATTCCAGACCACCGTCGCGTTGGAGCCGAAGGATGCCGACGTGTTCGAACCGATATCGTCCGTCAGGTTCGAGCGTAGTTCCAGCCCGCCATTTTCCAGCGTCGCCTGGCTCATGATCTGCGGCGCAACGCCATAGGTGGAGTTGAGGTGGTTGATCACCGCCGAAGCCGGGTGATCGAATGTGATCTGCTCTTCGTCCTGGAACGCCTCGAATGTAAGCTCAAACGAACTTATAGGCTCACTGAACGTGTAGGTGATGGTGGATGTTGTGGAACCGAAGCCCGGGTTGATATGCACGCCCGGCTGAAGCTGGCCGTCGCCCGTAAACGAATTGACTGTGCCGGACGTCGAGACCGTCACGTCGACGCCATCGATGGTCTGCGTCCCGCCGCCCAGCAGGCCGGACATATCGGTATCGGTGTTGGTGCCGCCACTGCCGCCAGCAACGTACCCTTCAGCGGTATCCAGAATGCCGTCATTGTCGTCGTCGATGTCGTCCACATCGGCGACGCCATCGCCATCCGTGTCATTGTTCACGGCGATCGCCACAGTGGCTGTGCTCTCTGCACCCGACGGGTCAGCGATGGTGTAGGTGAACGACACAGGGCCGGTGTATCCCGGGTCCGGCGTGAAGGTGAAATCGCCGGTCGTCGCATTGGTGATCGTCAGGCTGCCATTGGCGACCACGATCGGCACTCCAACTGTGAATGCGACACCATCGATCGCGGTCACTGTGAGCGGATCGGAATCGGGGTCGTTGTCGGCGCCGTTTCCATTGTCGGCCAGCAGGTTTCCGGCAAGCGCGGTATTTTCAAGTGTCGAGAAACTGTCGTTGTTGGCGACTGGCGCCCGGTTCATGACGATGGTGCCGGCGCTGGCGATGCCTTCCTGTCCCAGTTCATTGGTGATCGCGACATCGATGGTGCGGTTGGCGAGGTTGACGCTGCTTGTCGTGAAACCGATCGTTTGCAGCGCGGCGTCGAAGGTCGCTTCTGTCTGCGGCGTGCCGGTGGTTTCAAGGATGATCTCGGTTGCCGTCTGCGACTGGATCTGGACGCCTGCGGGAAGCGCGCCGGCATTGATCGCCAGGCTGTCACCCGATTGCGGATTGGTGAGCGTCACGCGCAATTCGGTAATGTCGCCGACGACGTTGGAGATGGCCGCATCCGCATCGGCGATCGCGATGGTGGCGCCCGACCCGACTTCATAGGTCGTCTGGTAGGCATTGCCCGTCGCACCCGAGGAATCGTCCGTGTCCAGGTCGATCGATGCCTCGCCCCCGAAGGCGATGTTGTACTCGAAAGTGACCGGCGCATTGATCGCGCCCAGTGTGAACTGGATGCCGAGGCCGTTGTCGGTGGCAGGATTGGTGTTCCATGTGTTGATGATGTCACCGCCATTGTTGAGGCCGGCGGTGTAGAGATTCGCGCCATTGTAAAGCGCCGAATACCAGTGGTCGAACTGGCGGCCTCCCTGCGTCTCCGCAAATCCCACAAAGGAGTCGTTAGGGCCGCCTGGATCCTTGCGTACGGCAACGAGGGATGGATCACCGGTTGTGTTGTTTGTGGCCGCCAGATTCTGCGGCAGCGAGAATGCCGGACCGTTGTCGCCGCCGGACAGAAACGTGTCCAGCGTGTGGTAGAATTTGAGCGCTTGCGCGTTCGAGGCCGGCGGGGTAACCGTCACCCGCTGCGTGAAGTACGGGTTCGGCTCGACGTAAATCGTCTCGATCACCACCTGGAAGTCGGTCGCCGGATTGTAAGCGCCGAGACCGTCCACGTTGTAGACCAGCGTGGTTGTTATGATCGTGGGGTCGGCGCCGGTTCCTGTACCGGTGATGCTTTGTGTCGATTCCTGGAAAATCGCATCGGTTGACGAGATGCCCGGACCGTTGGCCGCACCGCTGTAAGGTGCGCCGAAATTGCTGTTCGTGCCCGGCCCGACAACGGTGTTGCCGACGGCCATGTACACGCCGTTGAAGATGACCGCGTCGTCATCGTTCAGTGTCGGTTCGTAGAGTTGTGTGAAGCCTTTGTAGTCGACCTGCAACTGTCCGTTGCGAATGACGTGGATGCGCAGACCGTCAGATCCGTCTGCGGCCGAGCCGCCACTCGTGTTGACCACGGTCTTCGTCAACGTCGAATCCCAATCGGCAACAACAATCGCACTGGTTTCGACAAGACCGGCGCGTTCCTCCAGCACCCAGTCACCGCCCAACGCAGCCGCACCGGTCAAATCGTCGGAGGCGGCGACATCGGCGCCGGTCAGGCGTGCGAGCGCGTTGACAGCGCTTTCGCCGCGCGCGCCGCTGGCAAAATCGCAGCCATAAATGAGGATGTCGGCATCTGCGGAGAGCGCACCGGCGATGATCGTCATTTCCTCGGCGTGCCGTCCGGCCATCGAGGCTTCGGTCAGCTTTGCTGAGCCGAGGTCAAGCGTGCCTGAACGCCCGTGGGAGACGATGTGAATTGCCTCGACATCGCTGCGGCCTGCCAGTACCTCGGCTATCTGCGCCACGCCGTCGCGATTGGCCGAAAGAACGTGCACCTCGGCGCGATCCTGCAAAGCGGCGATGAGCGCCGCGGGATCCTCCACGGCGGCATCGATGAAGGCGATCTCGCGCGGCGCTTCAATGACTTGTGCGGTGAGAGCAGCGACGAGTGCGTCGATGCCGGGCGAAGTCCCCGGAGAATCGCCACTGACCTCCGGTTCGCCATCGTCGAAGGCGTCCTGCGCCGTTGCGATCATCGCGGCGTCGAAAACGATGCGCGGTTCCAGCGCGATCATCAGGGACGAAAGATCATCCGCGCCCGGTTTTTTGCGCGCGGATTTGCGTGTGGTGGCGGCATTCTCGCCGCCGCGTCCCTTCCCCCAAGCCATGACACCCTCATTGGCTGTATCGAATATGGGCACAACTATACCACGATTGCTAACGCGCAGTAAATGGTTGTGTTAATGCGTTTCAAAAATTTCAGATTGTAGATATCGCAGCGCATGATGCTGTTTCTGCATGCTTTTTCCGGCCACGCGCCTTAACTCGCCGGTGATTGTGTCTGCTTGGCTCATGCTATCGTACGCGCCGGTGTGCCGAAACGGGCCATCACAGCGACGGCTGCAGCGCGACGATTCGTCGGGGCCAGAATCCAACGCTGGGCGATCGCCTGACTTCCGTTGATTTGCGCCGCGCGTTGATTTGCGCCGCGGTCGACGGGTCTCGCTCGTGCCCGGATTGCGGTGTAGGGTGCGGCGCGACACGCAAGCAATCAGGCGCTTGCCGCCTGCTCGGCGCTTGCACTTGCTGCCCAGCGTGGTAATTCTTACTTTTACGAAAACGTCAAAATGGATCCCGAAATGACCGAGAACACGACCACGGCCGCGGCTTCGACGCGCGCCATCGCCGAAAGACTGCGCATTCCGGTCATCGCCGCGCCGTTGTTCATCATCTCACATCCGCCGCTGGTGCTGGCGCAGTGCAAGGCGGGTGTCGTCGGCTCGTTTCCGGCGCTGAATGCGCGGCCGGAGGCGCAACTGGACGAATGGCTGGCCGAGATTACCGAGACGCTTGCCGCCCATGACCGGGACAATCCGGACCGCCCGGCCGCGCCCTATGCCGTGAACCAGATCGTGCATCGTTCCAACACAAGGCTGGAGCACGACCTGCAGATGTGCGTGAAATACAAAGTGCCGATCGTGATTTCGTCGCTCGGCGCAGTGCCGGAAGTGAACGCCGCCATCCATTCCTATGGCGGCATCGTGCTACACGACATCATCAACGACCGGCATGCGCGATCGGCGATCAACAAGGGCGCCAACGGCCTGATCGCGGTCGCCGCCGGAGCGGGCGGCCATGCCGGCATGCTGTCGCCCTTCGCGCTGGTGCAGGAAATCCGCCAATGGTTCGACGGACCGGTGGCGCTGTCAGGCGCGATCGCCAATGGCGGCGCGGTGCTGGCGGCGCAGGCGATGGGCGCCGATTTCGCCTATATCGGCTCGCCCTTCATCGCCACGCACGAAGCCAGGGCAGCGGATGGCTACAAACAGATGATCGTCGACTCGAAAGCTGCCGATATCGTGTATTCGAACTTCTTCACCGGCATTCATGGCAACTACCTCAAACCGTCGATCCGCAATGCCGGCATGGACCCGGACAACCTGCCGGAAGCCGATCCGTCGAAGATGGATTTCGACAAGAAATCGAAAGAGGCCGGCACCAAGGCCTGGAAGGATATCTGGGGCTGTGGCCAGGGCATCGGAGCGATCGACAGAATTGTCAGCGCTGGCGAACTCGTCGATCGCCTGGCCGGCGAATACTCTGCCGCGCGTGTTCGAGTCTGCGTTTAAACGCGATCCATAGCCGACGAATTTTCGCCGGCTAATCATGGTCGCATTAGCCGTGGACCCATTGATCGATCAGAAAGTGCGCGATGGCGCCGCGGGGAGGTGTCCTCAGTCCCTGGTCCGGACGGCGTAACAGCATCTCGGCAACCTCGTTGCGCGAAAACCAGCGCGCGTCCTCAAGTTCGTCGTCGAGCACGATCTCCTCGCTGAGCGCTTCACCAAGGCAACCGATCATCAGCGAATGGGGGAACGGCCAGGGCTGGCTCGCCAGGTAGTCGACGCGGCCAAGGCGCACCCCAGCCTCCTCGAAAGTCTCGCGGCGCACGGCGTCCTCGATGGTCTCGCCCGGTTCGATGAAGCCGGCGAGGCAGGAATACATGTTTGGCGCGAAATGCGGGCTGCGCCCAAGCAGGCAACGCTCGCCGCGCACCGCCAGCATGATCGCCACCGGATCGGTGCGCGGGAAGTGCAACCCGTTGCAGGATGGGCAGACGCGCTTGTAACCTCCATCGGCCATGCGGCTTTCCGCACCGCAGCGGCTGCAGAAACGATGGGTGGCGTGCCACGACAACAACGCCGCGCCTTGCGCCAGCGCGCCAAGCTCATGCCCGCCAAGCAGGCCTTGCATGTAGACCGAGCGGAAGTCGACCGCCTTGAACGGCTCCGGCAGATCGTCCGGAGGCGTATCGCCGGCCATTGCCAGCACCGGCGCGTTGCCATCGAAGCCAAGCAGCACGGCGCTGTCGCGCTTGCCGCCCAACCGCTCGGCCTTCGCAAGGTCGAACAGGGCACGGCGCTTGTTGCCTGCAAATTCGATCACGGCGCGCCCGTCGCGGATCACCATCGCGGTCGTGCGCGTGTCGGCGAGCGCGTCGGCAACGCAGGTTTCGCTGCGCTTCTCCGACAACCGCCGCAACCGGTTTCCGCTAAAGGCAATCGCATCCGGCAAAGTGGCGCGGCTGGCGGCATCGGACATGCTGGTCCCCCGAATCGGTTACGTGCTGACCGACGCCTACATGACCGCGCGAACCGCCTCGCACAAGCGCTCGCGCTCGCCTTCATCCAGACCGATACGCTGCCCGAAGCCCCAGACCGGGCCCGGCCAGCCCGGATCGCCCTCGCTACGGGCGATGACATGGACATGCAGTTGTCGCACGATGTTGCCGAGCGCGCCGGTGTTGATTTTCAGGCACCCGGTCGCCCGCTTTAGCGCTTCGGCGGTCGCCGTCATCTCGAAGGTCAGCATTGTCTGGTCGTGCGGAGACAATTCATGGATTTCAGCGATGTCCAGGCGCTGCGGCACAAGGATCAGCCACGGCCAGCGCGCTTCGTCCATCAGCCGCAGGTCACACAAGCCGAGCCGCATGATACGTGTGGTGTCCGCGGCCAACCGCTTATCGAGTCCGAAACGCCGCATCTTCCCGCTCCTTGTGGGGAAGCGGGATTCCATCACGAAATCGCGGCCGTGCAAGAGGCAATCGCACGCGGCCTTGCATTTTCAACGCTGATCCACGATATGGAGCGCGGGAGGTTGGTGGTGGACGAGCCACTCGCCAACCGGGTCAGGTCCGGAAGGAAGCAGCCCCAACGAGTTCCGGCGCGGGTCACCGCGCCAGCCTCCCGCCTTCTCCGCCTCTAGTCCTTGTTTTCGGCGAACGCGACCGGTGCGGAATCCAGCACCGTGCCCGCGGGATTGCGCTCGTCGCCCCAGACGATCTTCTTGTAATCAAACCCATACACCAGCGTCGGCTTGACCACCTCGAAATAGGGCGAAAGGTCGAAATCGCGCGGCGTGAACAGCGAGTGATGGCGGATGTGCAGGATTTCGCCGCGCGAATAATCGGACTGGGCGCTGGCGCGGCCGGGTGCGCGCGTCACTTCAGGCAGAATCGGATAGCGTACCTGCTGGAACGCCTCGGCAATCAGCGATGAGCAGATGGCGCGCGTCGGATCGCCCGAACCAAAAGCGATCATGCGGCGACGCCAGCGTACCGGAACCGGCGGCGTCGGGAAGAAATAGCGCAGCATGTCGAAGATGTTCTTCATGTCGTAGCGCGTGCCGAGCTTGCTCAGCATGAAATCGACCACTGCGCGCCGATCTTCCGGCGTCAGGCCGACGGCGCGACAGACGCGGGTATTGTAGGTCTGGTACTTCGACAGCGGTACGCCAACACAGCCCTCGCCGAGATTGACCTCGATCAGCCGGGGGCGTTCGTCCTCCGCTTCGTCGTGCTCGATGGCATCGCCGACATAGAGGGCTGCATGGCTCCACGTGGACTGTGTCAGGTACTTGATCGCGCTGGAGACATGCTGATTGCCCTCGACCAGCAGGATGTCGGCCGGTTGGAGGACGCGGTGCAATGTTTGCGGATCGGAAGGCGTGTACGGCTCGTAGCCGGACGATTCCTTCACCAACCACCGCGCCATCAGGCGTCCGACCCGATCCAGCAGCGTGTCGACCTGCTCGCTCATGCGCCTCCCTCCCGTCTCCCTGAACATAGGGATTGGCGGATCGGAAGCAACGCACGACCGTGCGATCCGGTCGCGCGGCGGCGTCAAGTTTCGGTGAGCGCCCGGTCGGTCCCGCCTTCTTGCTCGCCACTTGCGGCCTCGAACAGTTCTACAACCCATTGCGCCGTCGCCTGCGCATCGCCGGCAAACAGACGCGATGCGGCGGCAAGCCCGTCGCTGCGCCAGCCGGCGCTGTGGGCGGCGATGATCTCGTCGATCGCCGCGCGCGCCGGCACCGGAATGTTGTTTTCAGCCGCGAGCGCTTCGGCGAGCGCAGCGAGATTGTGATCCTCGCCGAGCTTGTCGCCTGCGGCTTTCGCCTCAGCCATACGGGCGTCCATCACCGACGGCCAGAGACCGGCCAGCAATTCGCAGTGCATGCCGTGATACTTCACATGCTTGCGCAGTTCATGGAAATCCTCCGCTTCGCCGGAACGCGACGCCGCCTTCAGCGCATCGCGGCCGCGGCGGATCGTCCTGGCGTATCCGGCCGCAATCGAGGAGATGTGGCGCTTGCGCTTTCCCTTCTGCGGCAGTGCTTCCACAACCGAGCGCGCTTCGCGGCAGGCGGAAACCACATCGGCCATGCGCGCTTCAAGGGCTTCGTCTGCTTCGATCAACCGGTCGCGCCGGGCGGTCAGCCGATCGACGAGGTCGGCAAGGATGGCGCGCTCGCGCTCGTCCTTCGCCGCATCTCGGATCGCCGTTGCGGTTTCCACCAGCGCGGCGGCGTCGCGGGCGTCACCCAACAGACGGGCGGCGTCACGGATGCGCGCATTTTGACCGCGTGCAACGTCGCGGTTGACGCCGCGCATCAACAACAGGGCGCCGCGGTATTTCTTGAACTTTTTGCGCGCGTCGTGGATCGCCTCGTGCAGCCCCTTTGGCCAGTCTTCAAGCGCGGCTATCGCCTTGTCCAGCCGGTCTGCGAGCGCATCGCGCAAGCCTTCGGCCGGCGCGCCTCTTGGGTCAATCCGGTATGTCAACGGGGCTTCTCCGGGAGGCCATTCAGCGCCAGGGATTGGTTGGACCAGCGCGACTCCCCGGTCACCTCGCGGCCGATCCAGTCCGGCAGATGCGGTTCATCGTCCTCTGCGCGCAGTTCGATTTCGGCCACGACCAGACCGGCGCAGGCGCCCGCGAAAACATCCAGTTCAATGACATGTTCGCGGTTTGCAATGCGGTAACGCCGCTTCTCGACGATGTTGCCGATGCGCATTTGAAGCATGTCGCGGGCGTCGCCAAGCGGAAGTGTATATTCGAACTCGTGCCGCGACCGCGCGGATTTCGCGAACTTGAGCGTCAGCGTGGCGCGCGTGTCATCAAGGATGCGCACCCTTGCCGACCGTCCGTCATCAATCATCACATAAGCCTGGACGATGTCTTCGCCCGAATCCGGCAGCGGCGGTATTGCCCGCTTGTCCACAAGGAATTTCCGCTCGATTTCGGTAGCCATACCCACCCAGGCCGTTTGTTGCGCCCGAAACTCACTAGACGACTCGATTTCATGCGGCATTCATAAAAATATGAAAGTTTTATGACATAACCGCGACAACGAGCAGGGTTGAAATCGGGACCGGCGAACCGTAATTTGGAATTATTCCAAACTGGATGCCCCCAATGCTCAACCGTTTCTGGCCTTCGCCGCGCCGACCGTTCGAGAGCCTCACCGAGCAGGAGGTGCTTGCGCTCGCCATCTCGTCGGAAGAGGACGATGCGCGCATCTACCGCGCCTATGCCGACGGCGTGCGCGAGGAATTCCCGCAAAGCGCCAAGGTATTCGATGACATGGCGGAGGAGGAAAACGAGCACCGCCGCCGCCTGATCGAGATGCACAAGCGCCGCTTCGGCGACACGATTCCGCTGATCCGTCGCGAACACGTGCGCGGATATTACGAACGCAAGCCTGACTGGCTTGTACGCCCGCTTGGCATCGAAAAGGTGCGCGAGCAGGCTGAAAAGATGGAGGAACAGGCCTACCGTTTCTACATGGCCGCCGCAGCCAAGGCGTCCAATGCCGATATCCGCAAGCTGCTGGGCGATCTTGCAGCGGCGGAGAAGGGGCACAGTTCGCTGGCGCAACGGCTTGGCCTGCGCCATGCGCCGGAGAACGTGCGGGCGCAAGAAGCCGAGACCGAACGCCGGCAGTTCATCCTGACCTATGTGCAGCCGGGCCTTGCCGGGCTGATGGATGGTTCGGTGTCGACGCTGGCGCCGATCTTCGCCACCGCCTTTGCGACGCAGGACACATGGACGACGTTCCTGGTCGGCACGGCCGCGTCAGTCGGCGCCGGCATCTCGATGGGTTTCACCGAGGTCGCATCCGACGATGGCGTGATCTCCGGCCGCGGCTCGCCGATCAAGCGCGGCCTTGCGACGGGAATCATGACCACAGTCGGCGGGATGGGCCACGCCCTGCCCTATCTCATACCCCATTTCTGGACAGCGACGACGCTCGCCCTGGTCATCGTGGTGGTGGAATTGTGGGCGATCGCCTTCATCCAGAACCGCTGGATGGAAACGCCGTGGAGCAGGGCGATCTTCCAGGTGGTGCTGGGCGGCGCGCTGGTGTTTGCGGCCGGCATGCTGATCGGCAATGCGTGACGCTGCGCCAGAAGATCAGCTGCGTTTCGCTTCATCCACGCCCGGACCTGGAAATCCGGGCAGAATCGTGAACGCGTCCTTCAACGCCTTCGACCATCCCTCGGACACCAGCCGGAAATAGGCGTCATCGCGCTCGAAGCGATGGCGCATTCCTGCCTTGAGGTCCCCCTTGTCGTAGATCAGCAGGTCGAGCGGCATGCCGACCGAGAGATTGGCCTTCAGCGTCGAATCGAAGGAGACCAGAAGCAGCTTGATGACATCGGGGAAGTCCATGTCGGCATCGTAAGCGCGCACGATGATAGGCTTGCCGTACTTGGTTTCTCCGATCTGGAAGAAAGGCGTGTCGTCGCCGGCCTCGATGAAATTGCCTTCCGGATAGATCAGGAACAGGCGCGGTTCGCCGCCGGCGATCTGTCCGCCGAGTATGAAGGATGCCGCGAACGGAGAGTTGGCGGTCTGGCCGCCGCCGGTCATGCCGGCAACCACTTCCTTCAAGGTCGCAGCGACCAGGCGCGCCGTCTGGAAGATCGATTCTGTGTGGAGGATCGACGGATCGCGCTTGTCGGGCGCCTTGGCGCGCTCTTCCAGCAGGCTCACCACTTCCTGCGTCGTGGCGAGATTGCCGGCCGCCATCAATGTCAGGAAGCGTTCGCCCGGCGTCTCCCAGGTGTAAAGCTTGCGAAACGTTGAAACATTGTCGATGCCGGCGTTGGTGCGCGTATCGGCCATGAACACCAGGCCGCGTCGCAGCTTCATGCCCACGCAATAGGTCATCGTGATCGCCCCCGGCCGGGCGAATCCCGGCCAGCTATTACTGGTTCACGACAATGCGAACATCAAGCGCTTCGTTGGCCGCACCCCGTCTCAAACCAGTAACCGGCGCGGCGTCGGTGTAATCGAGGCCGCAGGCGACGCGGACATAGCGCTCATCGGGGCAGATCCGGTTGGAGACGTCGAACCCGACCCAGCCGAGTCCGTCGACCCAGGCTTCCGCCCAGGCATGGCTGGCGACGTGGTTTTGTTCACCCTCGACAAACAGATAACCCGAAACATAGCGCGTCGGCTGTCCGGCCGAGCGGCAGGCGGCAATGAAGATGTGCGCGTGATCCTGACAAACGCCATGACCGGCGGCGAAGGATTGTGCGGCCGTGGTCGTGACTTCGGTCTTTTCAGGATCGTAGCTTATGCGGTCGCGGATCGCGCCTGAAAGGGCGTGCAGTGCCGATAGCCGATCGCCGGGACCGAGATGGGTTGCGCCAATTTCACAAAGTGCGTCGTCCGGGGTCGTCAGGGGCGTGAGGCGGCAGTAAAGCCATGCGGGCGTGAAGCCCTGCGTCTTGCCGTAAACCCCTGCGTTGTCGGTTGTTTCTACAATGCCGGCAGCAACGATCGACAGCGAAGCGATTTCCTGCCCGCTCATGCGGGCCAGCAGCACCTTGTTGCCGAAACCGTCGGTATAGCTGCAATCGCGTTCCGCGCCCTCGAAACCGACAGCCCACTCCAGAACTTTCTGTCCCGGCCCGTTGACCGGCGTCTGGCGCACGCGCTGCAGCGCGTAGCGCACCGGCGCATCGTAGCGGTAGACGGTCTCGTGTCGGATTGTCAGGCGCATGGTGCGCGGCTTCTCCTCGATCAGTCGGGAATGAAACGGTACGTCGTCGCGATGGCGCTGGATAGCGCATTGTTGCGTTGCACGAAATCGGTCAGGAACTCGTGCAGGCCTTCGGCGAAGATCGTGTCGATGCTGCCGCTCTCGAGCATCGCGGCGATCTCGCACGCCGACTTGTGGCAGCCGGCGCCTTCGCCCAAAAGCCCGAGATGATGGGTGATCTCCTGGTAACAGGCGGCGAGCGAGCGCGGCATCTTCTTGTTAAGGATCAGAAAATCGGCGATGAGCACCGGCGTCGGTTCGGCGTTGTAGGCCCAGGCGAAGGCGCGGTGCGCCGAGACTGATCGCAGGATCGCCTCCCAATGGTAGTTATCGAGCGAAGAACCGACCCGGCTGAAGCTCGGCAGCAGCACGTAATACTTCACGTCTATGATGCGCGAGGTGTTGTCGGCGCGCTCGACATAGGTTCCAAGCCGCGCAAAGCTGTAGTTTTCGTTGCGCAGCGCCGTGCCATAGAACATGCCGCGAAACAGCGCCGTCTCGCGCTTGATGTCGGACAAAACCTCGGGGAGATCGGTTTCCGTGAAGGGCGCCGACAACCGCTCGCGCAGGTTGAGCCAACCGGCATTCAGGCTCTCCCACGCATCGCGGGTGAGCGCGGTGCGCACCATGCGGCCGTTGTCGCGCGCCGCGCGCAGGGTGTTCAGCACGCAAGAGGGACTCTCGGGCGCGCGCAGCAGGAAATCAGCGACGGTTTCAGCGGTCGCCTGACGTCCGTTGGCGCGAAAAGCCTCGGCGACGCCGGCGCTGTTAAGCACCGATTCCCATTCGCCGGACGCATCGCCGGTGCGGGTGAGCGCGATACGCAGCCCTGCATCGAGCAGGCGCGCAGTGTTTTCCGCTCGCTCCATGTAGCGCGCCATCCAGAACAGGCCGTTGGCGGTGCGTCCGAGCATGACTAGTGGTCCGATTCCAACATTTGCATCCCTTTGCGGCGACCTCGTGAGCAAATGCCGGATTCACGAGGAACACTAGTTAACTATATGATTCTAGTGATCTTTTCGGATTTGACATTTGAGAACGAACCCTTCGGCAGGCCGGGCTCAAATGTCAAATTCGATCCACTAGTCCCCCAACACCCAGGTGTCCTTGGTGCCGCCGCCCTGGCTGGAATTGACCACCAGCGAGCCTTCCTTCAGCGCCACGCGGGTAAGCCCGCCCGGCACGATGCGCACCTTGTCGGAAACCAGCACGAACGGACGAAGATCGACATGGCGCGGCGCGATGCCGTTTTCCACCAGAACCGGCACCGTCGACAGCGCCAGCGTCGGCTGGGCGATGTAGTTGCCGGGCCTTGCTTTGAGCTTGTCGCGGAACGCCTCGATCTCCTTCTTCGACGCGGCCGGGCCAACCAGCATGCCGTAGCCGCCCGAACCGTGCACCTCCTTCACCACCAGTTCGGCGAGATGGTCGAGCACATATGACAGGCTCTCTGCATCGGAGCATCGCCAGGTCGGCACGTTTTCAAGCAAGGCGCGCCGGCCGGTGTAGAACTCGACGATCTCCGGCATGTAGGAATAGATCGCCTTGTCGTCGGCGATGCCGGTGCCGGGCGCATTGGCGATGGTGATGCCGCCAGAACGATAAACATCCATGATGCCGGGAACGCCCAGCATCGATTCCGGGTTGAAGGTGAGCGGATCGAGGAAGGCGTCGTCGACGCGGCGGTAGAGAACGTCGATCGGCTGGTAGCCGGTGGTCAGCCGCATCTGCACCCGGCCGTCGATGACGCGCAGGTCACTGCCTTCCACCAGTTCCACGCCCATCTCGTCGGCCAGGAAGGCGTGTTCGAAATAGGCGCTGTTGTGGATGCCGGGCGTGAGCACCGCAACGACAGGCTTGCCGGAACAGCGCTCCGGCGGGCAGGCTGTCAGGCTCTGGCGCAGCAGGGCCGGATAGTCCTTCACCGGCCGCACGCGGTTGGCCGAGAACAGTTCCGGAAACATCTGCAGCATCGTCTCACGGTTCTCAAGCATGTAGGAGACGCCAGACGGGGTGCGCGCATTGTCCTCCAGCACGAAGAACTCGTTCTCGCCGGTGCGCACGATGTCGATGCCGACGATGTGGGTATAGACGCCGCCGGGCGGGGTCACGCCCATCATCTGCGGCAGCAATGCATCGTTGTTCACCAGCAGGTGCTTCGGCACGCGCCCGGCGCGCACGATCTCCTGGCGGTGATAGATGTCGTGAAGGAAAGCGTTCAGCGCCACGACACGCTGCTCGATACCTTCGGTCAATCTTCGCCACTCGCCGGCAGCAATTATGCGCGGGATCATGTCGAAGGGGATCAGCCGCTCGTTCGACTGTTCGTCGCCATAAACGTTGAAGGTGATGCCGGTGCGCCGAAAGATCGCCTCGGCGTCGCGCGCCTTCTTCAGCAACCGCGCCGGTTCCTGCCCGTCGAGCCAGTTGCGGAAGCGGCGGTAGGGCGGGCGCACGCCGTCGCCGCCCGACAGCATTTCGTCGAATGTGGCCGCGCCTTGCGCCTGGCTCTGGGACTGCTTCATGAAAACATCATATGACGTGCAGTGCGTTGCGCAATCCCGTCAACTGCCCGTTTTTTGGGCAATCTTGCATTTCGCTTGCGCCCCGCTATGGAGACCTCCGCCCGGCCACATCCACGCGCCGGCGGGGAATCTCCAGACGATGCGTTACGCCCTGATCGGTTCCGGCATGATGGGCCGGGAGCATGTCCGAAACATCGCCCTGATGCCGGGTGCGGCGCTTGTCGCCTTGTCAGACCCGGTGGAATCGAGCCGCGCCGAGACGGCGGCGCTCGCCGCCTCTCGCGGCCTCGGTATGCCGCGAATGCATGAGCACCATGGCGCGTTGCTCGCCGCTGGCGGATTCGACGCGCTGGTGATCGCCAGCCCGAACCACACCCACCACGCGATCATGGTCGACTGCCTGGCGACGCCGGCGCCGATCCTGGTCGAAAAGCCGCTGGCGACGATGGTCGATCACGCCTGGGAGCTGGAGCGCATGGCGCGCAGCCGCGCCGCGCCTGTGTGGGTGGCGATGGAGTACCGTTACATGCCGCCGGTGGCGCGGCTGATCGAGGCGGTGCGCGCAGGCGAGGCTGGCGCGCTGAAGATGATCGCCATCCGCGAACACCGCTTCCCCTTCCTCGACAAGGTCGGCGGCTGGAACCGGCACGAACGCTTCTCGGGCGGAACGATGGTGGAGAAATGCTGCCATTTCTTCGACCTGATGCGACTGTTGGCCGGAGCCGAACCGGTGCGCGCCGTCGGGTCGGGCGCGCACGACGTCAACCGGCTGGTGGCCGATGCGCATGGCGCGCCGGCCGACGTGATCGACAACGCCTTCGTCATCGTCGATTTCGCAAACGGCGTTCGGGGCTGCCTCGATCTGTGCATGTTCGCGGAAGGGGCGTGGTTTCAGGAGGAGATCGCCGCGACCGGTGACCGCGCCCGCGTCGAGGCGAAGGTGCCGGGTCCGGCGCGGTTCTGGCCGGGCGGGGCGGAGCGCGCATCGGAGTTCATCGTCTCGCCGCGCGAACCGAAAGCGCCCTTGCGCGAGGAAATCCATGTCGACGAGACGGTGCTTGCGGCCGGCGATCACCACGGCTCGACCTTCTACCAGCACCAGCGTTTCCTCGACATCTGCCGCAATGGCGGTGCGCCGGAGGTTTGCATGCGCGACGGGGCGATCGCCGTGGAGGTGGGGCTTGCGGCGGAGAAGGCGATCCGCACCGGCCAGCCGGTCGGCATCGACATCGCCGGCCGGTGACGCGCGCGCAATCCGGCCGGGTTTGACTTTGCGCTTGCGGCATCGGATTCAGGAAACGGGCAAGTATGCGATACGGAAGGAGAGGGCGATGTTCCTGAGTTGCGGCGATGCGCTGTTCGACATGTTCGCTGACCGGCAATCGCCGCTCGGCACGGTGGCGATCGATGGCCGCGTGGGCGGCTCACCGCTCAACGTGGCGCTCGGCCTGTCGCGGCTCGGCAATGAATCGGCCTACTTCACGCTGCTGTCGAAGGATCTGTTCGGCCGGCGCATCGCCGAGTTCATGGCGGCGAACTGCATATCGGCGCGGTTCTGCCCGCCGACCGACCGGCTGACGACGCTGGCGATGGTGGAACTGCAGGCAGATGGCAGCGCGGCCTATGCCTTCTACATCGACGGCCCGGCGGCCCGCTCGATCGAACTCTCCCACCTGCCCGCCGATCTTGGCGACGATGTGCAGGTGCTGCATCTCGCCTCCTACTCGACCGTGACCGAACCCACCGCCTCCAGCCTGGAGGCGCTCGTCTCCCGCGAGGCCGGCCGCCGCTTCATTTCCTACGACCCGAACTTGCGCACCATGATCGAGCCGGATATCGACTTGTGGCGGCACAAGGTGGCGTCGCTGTCGCACATCGCCCATTTCGTCAAGGCAAGCGACGAGGACCTGCACCAGCTCTACGGCAACCGGCCGTTCGACGCCTTTGCCGCCGACTGCATCGCCGCCGGCACGAAGCTGGTCTGTGTGACGCGGGGCGCAAGCGGCGCGCTTGCCTTCAGCGCCGACGGTCGCCAGACGGCGCAGCCAGGAAAAGCCGTGTCCGTGGTGGACACGGTCGGCGCAGGCGACACGTTCCAGGCGGCAAGCCTGCACTGGCTCGGCGCCCACGGGCTGCTGGACGCGGACAAGGCCGCCAGCGCCGATCTCGATTCCCTGCTGCGCTTCGCCATTGCGGCGGCGGGCGTGACTTGTTCGCGGCGCGGCGCCGATCTGCCGGCCCTCGCCGATGTCGAGGCGGCGCTGAACTGATGGGGAAAAGTCAGCTGAACGGCCGTCTCAATCCGCAGCCTTGCCGCCTTCGGCCGGTGCTTGCGCGGCTCGCCATGTCGCATTCAGGCCAAAGAGAATTCGTTTTCAACTTTGACAAAGCGGCTTGAATGCTAAAAGCTAGGGACAGACAGCCTAATTCCGGGAGGTATCAAATGGCTTTCTTCAGACGCAATGGAAAACCGATGCCCGCCGCCTTCGACAGCCTTGCTGCCGATGCGCGCGCGGGTCGCATGGATCGTCGCGAATTTCTCGCCATGGCGAGCGCCTTCGGCGCGACCGCGGTGACCGCCTATGGCATGCTCGGCCTCTCCGCCCCCAAGGCGCTTGCCCAGGAAGGCAAGAAGGGCGGCACGCTGCGCATGCAGATGATCATCAAGGAAATGAAGGACCCGCGCATCTGGGACTGGTCGGAAATGGCCAACGTGATGCGCCAATGCACCGACTACATGGTGCGCTATACCAAGGACTTCACCTTCGACGGCCATCTGGTCGAGAGCTGGGACGTCAATGACGACGCCACCGAATACACGCTCAATGTCCGCAAGGGCGTGAAGTGGTCGAACGGCGACGACATGAACGCCGACGACATCATCTACAACCTGAACCGCTGGTGCGACAAGGCGGCGGAAGGCAACTCGATGGCCGCCCGCATGGGTGCGCTGATCGACGACGCCTCGGGCAAGGCTGCGGAAGGCGCGATCACCAAGGTCGACGACCATACCGTCAAGCTGAAGCTGAAGTCTTCCGACATCACCATCATCGCCGGCATGGCCGACTATCCGGCGCTCGTCGTCCATCGCGACTTCGAGAAGATGGGCTCCGACCCGCTGAAGATGCCCGGCACCGGCCCTTACGAGGTGACGGAATACGCCGTGGGCTCGCGCGCCTCGGTCAAGCGGCGCGAAGGCTTCACCTGGTGGAAGGGCGAGCCCTGGCTCGACGCTATCGAGTTCATCGATTACGGCGACGGCGGCCAGAACGCGGTCATCTCGGCGCTGGAAGCCGAGGAAATCGACTGCAACTACCAGACGGTCGGCGAGACGGTCGCCCTGCTCGATGGCATGGGCATGCAGAAGGCCGAAGTCACCACCGCGGCGACCATCGTGCTGCGCACCAACCTCAACAGCGACCTCTACAAGGACAAGCGTGTCCGCAACGCGCTGCAGCTGGCGGTCGACAACGCCACGGTGCTCAAGCTCGGCTACAACGACGCCGGCACGGTTGGCGAAAACCACCATGTCTGCCCGATCCATCCGGAGTACTTCGAGCTGCCGAAAATCGGTCGCGACATCGAGAAAGCCAAGGCGCTGATGACCGAGGCCGGCAAGATGGACCAGGAGTTCGAGCTGATCTCCTACGATGCCGAGTATGTGAAGAACCCGGGCGACGTGATCGCCGCCCAGTGCCGCGAGGCCGGCTTCAACATCAAGCGCACCGTGATCCCGGGCTCGTCGTTCTGGAACGACTGGACGAAGTATCCGT
>CALMYO010000145.1 GCA_937873685.1 uncultured Paracoccaceae bacterium | reverse complement strand
CGCTTCACGATCATGTGTTCAGGCCCGAACGGGAAGTTGGTGATGTTCTCCGCTCCGTCCTCGGTGACGATGAAGATGTCGTGCTCGCGGTAGCCGCCAGCGCCGGGCAAGCCTTCCGGAATCATGATCATCGGCTCCATCGAGACCACCATGCCGGGCTGCAGCACCGTGTCGACATCCTCGCGCAGTTCCACGCCCGCCTCGCGGCCGTAGTAGTGCGACAGGACGCCGAACGAATGGCCGTAGCCGAACGAGCGGTACTTCAGCAGGTCCCACGACCGGTACATGTCGTTCAGGGCCAGCGCGATTTCCGAGCACTTTATCCCCGGCTCGATCATCGCCGAACCGGCGCGCATCACGGCGCAGTTCTTTTCCCACAGGTCGAGATGGGCGTCGGACGCCTCCTCGCAGAACAGCGTCCGCTCGATCGCCGTGTAGTAGCCGAAGATCATCGGGAAGCAGTTGAGCGAGCAGATGTCGCCGCGTGCGACACGCTTGTTGGTCACCGGGTTGTGCGCCCCGTCGGTCATGATGCCCGACTGGAACCAGGTCCAGGTGTCCATCAGTTCCACGAACGGAAAGCTCGCACCGATCTCGCGTATCATTGCGTTGGTGGACGCGATCGCGATCTCGTATTCCGGCGCGCCCTCGGCAAGCGCGTCGATGCAGGCCTGGGCGCCGATGTTGCAGACGCGCGTGCCTTCGCGAATCAGCTTGTGCTCTTCGGCGCTCTTGATGGTGCGCATCCACATCGACGGGCCCGCAATGTCGACAAACTCGACACCCGGGAAGGCTTCGCCGAGCAGGCGGCGGTAGTCGAGCGAGACATGGTCGAACTCGATGCCGATGCGCCGCACGCCGGGCTTCAGCAACGATTTCAGCGCGACGTAGAAATTGTCTCGACGCCAGTCGGAATAGGTGACGTTGCCGCCAAAAGTGCGGCGGAATGGCTGGCCACCATCGATGCCGGCGGTGACCGTCGTGGCGCGGTCATGGTCGATGACGAAGGCGTATTTGCGCCCGAAATAGCAATACAGGAAACCGGAATAGTAGCAGATGCCGTGATAGGAGGTCAGGAAGACGGCGTCGATGCCATTTCCGGCCATGTGGGCGCGCATGTCGTTCTGGCGCCGCGCCATTTCGGCGTTCGAGAATGGCGACCATTCCTTCTCGCCATTGTGCCATTCGAAGACATGCAGCATGTCTGCGGTGCTGTCGTGCGTGTTCATCCTTGTGTCTCGGGGAATTCGGGCCTGCTGGCGGGCGGCGCCATTGCCGTCCACGTTGGCCGGTGGAAGGGCGCGGGTTGATCCCGTCGCGCCGGAAGTCTCATGGCAAACCGGTGAAGGCGGCGCTGTCGCGATTGCGTCACGCGCCAAAAATTTCAGCCCGGGGTCAGCCCGCGCAACTTCTCGGAACGCCGCCGCAGGATTTCAAGCGTCGCCAGCAGCAGGATCGACAGCGCCACCATGATGGACGCGACGGCAAGGATCGTCGGCGAAATCTGCTCGCGCAGGCCCGTGAACATCTGCCAAGGCAATGTCTTTTGCGAAGCGGACCCGACGAACAGCACCACCACCACCTCGTCGAACGAGGTGATGAAGGCAAACAGCGCGCCCGAGATCACGCCCGGCATGATCAGCGGCATCTGCACCTTGAAGAAGGTGCGCACCGGATCGGCGCCGAGGCTGGCAGAAGCCCGCGTCAGCGAACGGTCGAAGCCGACCAGCGTCGCAGTCACGGTGATGATCACGAACGGCGTGCCAAGCGCGGCATGCGCGAGCACGACGCCCCAGTAGGTGCCCTGTAGGCCGATGCGCGAATAGAAGAAGTACATGCCCGCCGCCGAAATGATCAGCGGCACGATCATCGGCGAGATCAGGATCGCCATGATCGCCGAGCGGAACGGCACATGGCTCTGGCTGAGGCCGATCGCCGCCAGCGTGCCGATCGCGGTCGCCACCAGGGTCGCCACCGGCGCGATGGTCACCGAGTTCCACAGCGCCTGCTGCCAGTCGGGATTGGTGAAGAAGTCGCGATAGTGCTTGAGCGAATAGCCTTCCGGATCGAGCGCCAGCATCTTCGGCGTGAACGTGAAGAAATTCTCGGCGTTGAACGACAGCGGGATGATCACCAGGATCGGGAAGATCAGGAAGAAGAAGATCAGGCCGCAGATAACGCGAAAGCCGTAGAACCAGGCTCTCTGACCGGCGGACGCATAGGGGGGCAGCGCGCTCATGGCCTATCCGAGCTTCACGTTGTCGAGGCCGACAACCTTGTCATAGACATAGAACAACACCATCACCACGCCGAGCAGGATGACGCCGAGCGCAGCCGCGAGGCCCCAATTCAGCGACGACGAGATGTGATAGGCGATCCGGTTGGAGATGAAGACGCCGCTGGTGCCGCCGACGAGTTCCGGCGTGATGTAGTAGCCGATCGCGAGGATGAAGACGAGGATCGCGCCGGCGCCGATCCCTGGCACCGTGTTCGGGAAATAGACGCGCCAGAACGCCGTCCAGTCATTGGCGCCGAGGCTCTTGGCAGCCCGCACGTAGGAAGGCGAGATCGTCTTCATGACCGAGTACAGCGGCAGGATCATGAACGGCAGCAGGATGTGCGTCATCGCGATGATCGTTCCGGTGACGTTGTTGATCATCACCAGCCGTCCCGCATTGTCGATCAGCCCGACCCACACCAGCAGGTCGTTGATGACCCCCTGTTGTTGCAACAGCACCTTCCAGGCCGAGGTGCGCACCAGCAGCGACGTCCAGAACGGCAACAGCACGAGGATCATCAGCAGGTTGGACGTGCGCATCGGCAGGTTCGCCAGCAGATAGGCGATCGGATAGCCGAGCAGCAGGCACGAAGCAGTGATCAGCAGAGACATCCATGCCGTGCGCGCGAACAGAAAAAGGTAGATGCGTTCGCTTTCCGGCCGGAATTCAATTCCGTTGTGGGTCCATTCGGAATCGACTGCGGCGAGGAAATAGCCCGGAGTGTACTGCGGCGCATACCGCCTGATTGTGCGCCATGTCTCGGGGTCGCCCCAATCCTTTGCAGCTTCGACGAATTTTTCCTGGTACGGGCCTTCGCCCATGCGCGGAATTGCACGCCCCGTGGTGCGGAACAGCCCCGACATGCCGGGTTTTTCATAGTTCAGGCGCACCCCGAGTTTGGTGTGCACCTTGGCCTTCACCGCCTCGACGAGGTCGGCGTGAAGCGCCTCAAACACCTGTTCGCCGGGTATCTGGTCGGATGCCGGATCCCAGTCCTGCAGCGCAACCACCGTGCGCGGGATCGTTTCCTGCACGATGCCGTTCTCGACAGAGCGGAACAGCATGTCCGCAATCGGCAGGATGAAGGTCAACAGAATGAACGCCAGCAACGGGGCGATCAGCATCAGCGACCGCATCTTCTCGCGACGCAACGCCCTTTGCAGGCTTCGCTTCAACGGCATTCCGTCTGCCGTGGTCATCACCTCGGCTGCGGATGCGGATCGGACTTCGGAGATTGCGGCCATCGGACGTTTTCAGGTTGGCCGGGCGGCGGCAGGACCGCCGCCCGGCGCAGTCACAGATTACTTCGCAAGCCAGGCGGCGAACTTCGCCTCGACATCGTCCTGGTTGTTGGCCCACCATTCGATGTTGTTGACGAGGAAGTTCTTCTGGTTCGCCGGGTTGGTCGGCATGTGCGGCGCCATGTCGATGCCGAGCGTCTCATGCTTGCCGACCAGCGGCTGCGATGAGGCGCGGGCCGGGCCGTAGGAGATGTACTTGGCCTGGTCGGCAAGGCGCTGCGTGTCGGTGGCGAACTTCAGGTAGTGCATGACGCGGTTCTTGCGGTCCTCAGGCAGGTTCGCGGGAACGACCCAGCCGTCGAAATCGAACACTTGCCAGTCCCACAGCATCGCCACCGGCTGCTTTTGCTCCTCAATCACCGAGAAGAGGCGGCCGTTGTAAGTGGAGCCGATGACGACTTCCTTGTCGGCGAGCAGCTGCGGCGTCTCGGCGCCGGCCGACCACCACACCGTCTGCGCCTTGATCGTGTCGAGCTTGGCGAGCGCGCGGTCGATGCCTTCCGGCGTGCTCATGACGTTGTAGAGCTCGTCCTTGGTCACGCCGTCGCAGAGCAGCGCCCATTCGAGGTTCTTCTTCGGGCGCTTTTCCAGCGCGCGCTTGCCGGGGAAGCCTTCGAGGTCGAACACCGCGCACAGGCTGTCGGGGGTCTTGCCGTTCCACTCGGCAATGTCGGTGCGATAGCCGAATGTGGTGGAGAACACGATCTGCGGAATGAAGCAGGCCGAGATCAGGCTTTCGCCGAAATCCTTCGAAGCGGGCGTGCCGTCCGGCGCGGCAGCAAGCGCGGTGTCGAAATCGATCTCTTCGGCAAGACCCTCGTCGCACAAGCGCGTCGCGTCCGGTCCTTCGGCGTCCACCAGATCCCAGGTGATGTTCTTGGCTTCGGCCTGGGCGCGAAGCTTGGCGACCGCCTCGTTGGATGATTCGTCGTTGATCACCTTGATGCCCGTCAGCGCCTGGTACGGCAGATGATAGGCGTTGTTCTGCGAAGCGGAATAGGCCCCGCCCCAAGAGACGATGGTCATTTCCATGGCGCAGCCTTCGCAAGGCGGCAGCTCGTCGGCGGCGTTCACCGTCGCGACATTCGCCCCGAAAGCCAGGGCGGCAGTCGTGGTCGCGAGAAGCAGTGTCTTCAGTTTCATTGCCTTACTCCCTTGTTCATCTCACCCGCCGGCATGGCGGATGATCTTGCAGCCGGGCCTTGTGGACCGGTATCTTCCTGTCATGCTACCGCGTCCAGCGCCTTGCAGTCAGCGGCGGCCCAGCCGACGTTGACCTCTTGGCCCTCGTCGAGCTTGCGGCGCTGGCCGCGGTTGCGAACCTTGACGATGAATTCCGGATTGCCGGCGACGCTCATGCGCACGCGGATGTGGTCGCCGAGATAGATCAGTTCCTCGATACGGCCCTTCAGCATGTTGTCGAGCGGCTGATCCGGTTCGATCTCCATGCGCTCCGGCCGCAGCGAAAGCGTGGTGCGGTCGCCCACATTGGCGACATTCACCTTGTCGGCGCGCAGTTCCGTGCCATCATCGACGCGCACGGTGCAGCCGGCGCCGTTCACCGCCGTCACCTTGCCGTTCAGCTTGTTGTTCTCGCCAATGAACTGGGCGACGAAGGAATTCTTCGGCGATTCATACAGCACGTCGGGCGGCGACAACTGCTGGATGACGCCGTCGTTGAACACCGCCACCCGGTCCGACATGGTCAGCGCCTCGGTCTGGTCATGTGTGACATAGACCACCGTCACACCGAGATTCTCGTGGATGTGCTTGATCTCGTACTGCATCTGCTCGCGCAGTTGCTTGTCGAGCGCGCCGAGCGGCTCGTCCATCAGCACCAGTTCGGGATCGAACACCAGCGCGCGGGCCACGGCGACGCGCTGCTGCTGGCCGCCTGACAGTTGCCCCGGCCTGCGCGACGCCATCTGCGGCAGTTCCACCATTTCCAGCGCCCGCTTGATGCGCTGTTCCTGCTCGGCCTTGCCCATGCCGCGCACCTGCAGCGGGAAGGCCAGGTTCTCGGCAACGCTCATGTGGGGAAAAAGCGCGTAGTTCTGGAACACCATGCCGATACCGCGCTTGTGTGGCGGCACGTTGTTGATCGGCCGGTCGTTGAGGAAGATCTCGCCATGCGTCGCCGGCTCGAAACCGGCCAGCATCATCAGGCACGTCGTCTTGCCGGAACCGGACGGTCCAAGCATGGTGAGGAACTCGCCACGCGCGATGTCGAGGTTGAGGTTCTTCACGACCAGCGTTTCGCCGTCGTAGCTTTTCTGCACGCTTTCAAAACGGACGGCAGCGCCCCTGTTTTGCGGCATCCGAACTCCTTTACGGGACCGCGGGTCCATCACAACCCTCGCCCCTTCTCCCCCGTTTGCGCAACCCTGTATCGTTTGTTCCCGTCGCGAGGTTGCGTGTCACTGCGACAATCAAAACGGATTTTGCGTCACGATGGAAGACTCTGCGCAATTTTTTTTGCCGCCAATCGATGCGCACCGCCATGGTGCCGAAATTTGCGGCACGATGTCCGCCGACGCGGCGCACAAAGGCGGCAGCGTGAATGTCGCTTGGGCAACACGCTCTCTTCCACCCGCCATTGCAGCCACAGGGGCGCCGACTCCCTCACTCCCGTTCGATCGACAGCCCGCCGATTCGCCGCCCGTCGGAGAGCGCAAACACCGCAACATATTCCCTGCCGTCGAGCAGATAACGCAGCAGCACGCGATCGTCGGCGAAGGCGGTTTCCATCCCCGTCGCACCGGTCGGCAACACGATTCTCCCCTCGGCGGCGACCGGCGGCGGGCCGGACTGCATCGCCTTGTAGACAATCGCCGCCATCACCACCATAAGCGCGGTCACCGTGATGCCAAACGAAATCGCAAACAACCGCGTCAGCCGGGCGCGAATGCGCTCCACTGCGGGGTCGAGCGGTTTTTCGTCGTCGTCGCGATCGTCATTGCCGGCCATCAGCCTTCCATCCCTGGCGCCACTCCATGCCGCTCGTTAGTCAATCGCCCGGAGAAATGAAAGCGTTGTCGGTCGACGAGGCAGGAGCGGGCCTGCGCCTCGACCAGTTTCTCGCCGCAGAACTCGCGTCCGACCTTTCGCGCAGCCGCGTCAAGCAGTTGATCGAGGCCGGCGCGGTGACTGTCAACGGCGCGCCGGCACAGCCGAAACGAAAGCTCGTTGCGGGCGACAGCATCGCGCTAAGCATGCCGGAGGCGCAGGAAGCTGCGCCGGAGCCGCAGGCGATCACACTTTGCATCCTGCACGAGGATGACCAGTTGATCGTGATCGACAAGCCGGCCGGCCTCGTCGTCCATCCAGGCGCGGGCAATCCCGACGGCACGCTGGTCAACGCGTTGCTGCATCATTGCGGCGATTCGCTTGCCGGCATCGGCGGGGTGAAGCGGCCGGGTCTCGTCCACCGGCTCGACAAGGATACGTCGGGCGTGATGGTGGTCGCCAAGACCGAAACCGCGCACCGCCATCTTTCGGCACAGTTCGCCGATCACGGCCGCACGGGTGCGCTGGAGCGGCGTTACGTTGCGCTGGTCTGGGGCGCGCCGCCTCGCATGGAAGGCACGATCGACGCCCATCTCGGCCGGAGCCCGAACCACCGCACCCGGCAAGCCGTCGTGCCCGCCAGTCGCCCCGATGCCCGCGAGGCGATCACCCACTATCGTGTCCTCGAACGTCTTGGCGACGACGATGGCGAACCGGCCGCCGCGCTGGTGGAATGCGCGCTCGAGACCGGCCGCACCCACCAGATCCGCGTCCACATGGCACATGCCGGGTGCCCGCTGATCGGCGACAGCGAATATGGCGCAGGCTTTCGTACCAAGGCCAACCGGCTGCCAGAACCGGTGCGCGCAACCGTCGCCGCCTTCCCGCGGCAGACCTTGCACGCCGCGGTGCTGGCGTTCGAACACCCGGCGACCGGCGAAATCCTTCGCTTCGAGACATCGCCGCCGGCCGATTTCACCGCCCTGCTCGCATCCTTGCGGTCGCCCGGGGTGTGACGCGACCATCCGCCACGCCTTGAATCCGCCGCATCGGATTCCTAAATCAGATATCGGACAGGTGTGTCGCGCCAAAGCGCCGCCATGGCGGGCCGAACGGTCGCCAATGTCCGGGCTTGCCGCGCAAGGCGGGAGCCTGTGGGAGAAAAAGGAGAAGGGTGCAGTCATGGCCCAGGTCAGCTTGCCGTCCGTCACCAGCGGTGATGGCGGCCTCAATCGATATCTCGAGGAAATCCGCCGGTTCCCGATGCTGGAGCCGCAGGAAGAATACATGCTTGCCAAGCGCTATGCCGAGCATGCCGACACCGACGCTGCGCACAAGCTGGTGACCAGTCACCTGCGTCTCGTCGGCAAGATCGCCATGGGCTATCGCGGCTACGGCCTGCCGATCGGCGAGGTGATTTCGGAAGGCAATGTCGGGCTGATGCAGGCGGTCAAGCGCTTCGATCCGGAGCGCGGTTTCCGGCTGGCGACCTACGCCATGTGGTGGATCAAGGCGGCGATCCAGGAATACATCCTGCGCTCCTGGAGCCTGGTGAAGATGGGCACCACTGCGAACCAGAAGCGGCTGTTCTTCAACCTTCGCAAGGCCAAGAGCCGCATCCAGGCGCTGGGCGAGCACAGCCTGCGTCCGGACCAGGTGAAGGAGATCGCCACGAAGCTGAACGTTTCGGAGGAAGAGGTGCTGTCGATGGACCAGCGCCTGAGCGGCGACGCGTCGCTGAACGCGCCGATCTCCTCCTCGGAAGGCGATTCCGGCCAGTGGCAGGACTGGCTCGTTGACGATTCCGATAGTCAGGAAACGGTGCTGATCGAGCAGGACGAGCACGAGCAGCGCATGGGCATGCTGCGCCAGGCAATGGGCGTGCTGAATGATCGCGAGAAGCGCATCTTCCAGGCCCGCCGCCTCGCCGACGAACCGGTGACGCTGGAAGACCTTTCGGCCGAGTTCGACATAAGCCGCGAGCGGGTGCGCCAGATCGAGGTGCGCGCGTTCGAGAAGGTGCAGTCGGCAGTGAAGCAGGCGGCAAAGACCGCGCTGAGGGCGGTGGAAAGCGCTTCCGCCTGATTGCGGTTACTCTAGAGCGTTGTTCGAACAAATTGGAGCGGTTTGGTGGCGGGATTTTCGTTTCGGCAAGGAGAACACCGCAGCGCGATATGAATATCGCGCGAGGATTTCGACGCCGCCGAAGCGGAAAAGACCGCCGAGCCGGGGCGGGCAAGCCATTTTTTTTAGTTTGCAAACTGCAATCATTTGGACTTGGTCTCGCATGCCCTGGACATCGTCGCGAAACGCTAACGGTGCTCGCACCGTGTCGCGTTCCGCTCCTTGCCAGGACGCACGATACCGGCGTCCAAACGATTCAATTTGATCGAACGACGCTCTAACGCCGGATCACCGCCTGCAGCACATCGCGCACGCCGATGGCGCCGAGAAAGCGCTCGTCCTCATCGAACACGGCGACCGGAGCGGTCTGTGAACGGTGCATGGCGAGTATGACGGTGCGCAACGACGTGCCTGGCGTGGCGAAATAGACGGTCGCCGCGTTATCCTTCGCTCTTTCGGCCTCGGCGCAGGAGAGCCAGCGCGCCGGGGCATCGCCGCGCAACGCCTCGGTCACCTTGCCATCTGCATCGAGGCGGAAGCGGGTGGTCTGGCGTCGGTCGAGCCAGAACCAGCCTTCGCCGGCCGATTCGAGGTCGCGGCGGTCGCGCATGACGTTCCATGCAGTCAGCACCGAAAGCGGGTTCACATTGGCGATGAAGTCGCGCACGTAGTCGTTGGCGGGGCGCAGCACGATGTCCTCCGGCGTGCCGGACTGCACGATGCGCCCGCCTTCCATGATCGTGATCGTGTTACCGATCTTCAGCGCCTCTTCCAGATCGTGGCTGACGAAGAGGATGGTCTTCTTCAGCGTGGCCTGAAGTTGCAACAATTCGTCCTGCAGCTTGGTGCGGATCAGCGGATCGAGGGCTGAAAACGGTTCGTCCATCAGCAGGATCGGCGCCTGCGTGGCGAAGGCGCGGGCAAGGCCGACGCGCTGCTGCATGCCGCCCGACAGTTCGTGCGCGTGCTTGCCGGCCCACTGGCTGAGGCCGACGAGTTCAAGCTGCGCATCGACGCGCCGCGCCCTCTCGGCCTCCGGCACGCCGGCAAGCTCCAGCCCGAAGCCGACATTCTCGCGCACGGTGCGCCAGGGCAGCAGGGCGAATTGCTGGAACACCATCGCGACCTTCTCGCGCCTGACATGGCGCAGATCGGCGGCCGAGCAGGTCACAACATTGGCCGACTTGCCGCCGGCCGAGACGATCACATCGCCGCGCGTCACCTTGTTGAGGCCGTTCACGGCGCGCAGCAGCGTCGACTTGCCGGAGCCGGACAGGCCCATCAACACGGAAATCTCGCCCTCGGCGACGGTGAGGCTTGCATTGGCGGCGCCGAGCACCGCGCCAGTCCCGGCCAGGATGTCGGCGCGCGTCGCGCCGCCGTCGAGCAGCGCCAGCGCTTCGGCCTGGCGTTCGCCGAAAATGATGTCGACATTGCGGAATTCGACAGCGGGCGTCATTTGTGCGTCTCCGCCCGGCGGGTCAGCACCCGGTCGAGGATGATCGCCAGCACGACGATGGCCAGCCCCGCCTCAATGCCGAGCGGAATGTTGCGGTTGGCTAGCGCCTTGTTGACCGGATTACCGAGAGATGGCGCGCCGATCAGCGTCGCGAACACCACCATCGACAGCGAGAGCATTATGCACTGGGTGAGACCTGCCATGATCGAGGGCAGGGCGGCCGGCAACTCCACCTTCCACAGAAGCTGGCGCTTTGTTGCGCCGAACGCCTCGCCGGCCTCGATCAGGGGCTTCGGGATCGACGTGATGCCAAGCCATGTCATACGAACGGGCGCCGGCATGGCGAAAATGATCGTCACGATTAGCGCCGGAGCAGCGCCGAGGCCGAACAGGATGAGGATCGGAATGAGGTAGACGAATGTTGGCAGCGTCTGCATCAAGTCGAGGATCGGTTGCACCACCCGCCAGACCCGCGCCTTGTGCGCCGCCCAGATGCCGATCGGCACGCCGATCGCCATCGATATCGCGGTGGCGTAGATCACCAGCGCAAGCGTCTGGACGGTTTCCTTCCACAGACCCTGGTTGATGATGAACAGCAAGCCGACAAGAACGCCGGCCGAGAGACGCCAGGAACGGCGCCAAACATAGACGACGGCGGCAAACGCCAAGGCAAGAACAACCGGCGGCACGAAGAGCAGGATATCGATCGTCCCCTCGACGAAGAATTCCAGCACGGCTGACAGGCCGTCGAAGAACCACTGGAACCACTCGACGATGAAATCGATGAAGGCCTTTCCCCATTTGCCGATGGGGATTTTCCAAAATGCGATAAACTTCGAAACAGGATCCATCCGCCGTTCCCCCTCATGGCTTGCGGAGTGGAGGCGCGGCGACCAGCTGCGGTCGCCGCGCGCAATTGCGCGGAGCGCTTACTTCAGTGCGGCGCCCAAGGCTGCGGCAGCATCGCCGCCATCGAATGTGGTCACGCCGTCGAGCCACGGCGTCACCGCGCCGGGGTTCTCCATCAGCCAATTCTTCGCCGTTTCCTTCGGATCGGCGCCGTCCTTCAACACGGGCGCCATCATCGCGCCTTCCATGGCAAGATCGAATTTCAGGTTTGTCAGCAGCTTGCCGACATTCGGGCATTCGGAGGTGTAGCCGGCGCGCACGTTGGTATGGACTGTCGCGGCGCCGAATCCGGAGTCGCCCATGCCGTCCAGATAGTGGATTTTCATTTCGCCCATGATCGGATGCGGCGTCCAGGCAAGGAAGGCGATCCACTCGTTGTTCTTCATCGACTTCTCGGCTTCGGTCAGCATGCCGGCCTCGGAGCTTTCGACAAGCTCGAAGCCCTCGAGCCCGTTTGCCGGGTTGGCGATCATTTCCGAGATGATACGGTTGCCGTCATTGCCGGCCTCGATGCCGTAGATCTTGCCGTCGAACTTGTCCTTCATCGGACCGAGGTCGGTGAGCGTCTTGACGCCAGCGTCGGCGACGTATTGCGGCACCACCAGCCCGTAGCCGGCGCCTTCCAGGTTCGTGGCGATGGTCTCGACCGACTTGTCCTCGGTGTAGGGCGCGATATCTGCCGTCATCGATGGCATCCAGTTGCCAAGGAAAACGTCGATGTCCTTGTTCTTCATCGAGGCATAGGCCACCGGCACCGAAAGCGTCGAAACCTCGGGCGTGTAGCCGAGGGCTTCCAGAATGACCTGCGTCACGCCCGTCGTGACCTGGATGTCGGTCCAGCCCACGTCGGCGAAGCGCACGGTCTTGCAGCTTTCCGGTTCCGCTGCGAACGCGGGAACGGTGACGGAAAGCGCCAGCGCTGCGGCGAGAAGTGACATTGCGGATTTCATGGCGGATCTCCCTATTTGCCGATCTTGCGGCAACACAAACA
Organism: uncultured Paracoccaceae bacterium; assembly: GCA_937873685.1. Lineage (GTDB taxonomy): Bacteria > Pseudomonadota > Alphaproteobacteria > Rhizobiales > Rhizobiaceae > CALMYO01. Next base: position 7,293 of record CALMYO010000145.1, on the reverse strand, counting down.
CCAAAGCGCGCGCGGGGCAACCCGCAGCGCGCCAGCAAACAAGCGTTCTGTTGATTTCGTGCGTCGGCGCTGGCGCATTTTCCTCACTTTGGCGATAAGCGGCCCGACGGGGAAATGGTCATGGCGAAGCTCTATTTCAGCTATTCGGCGATGAACGCCGGCAAGTCGACGATCCTGCTGCAGGCGTCCTACAATTACCGTGAACGCGGCATGGAGACGATGCTGTTCACGGCCGCGCTCGACGATCGTGCGGGCGCCGGCGTCATCGCATCGCGCATCGGCCTGTCCAGCCCGGCGGAGCTATTCGACCCGCAAACGGACATGTTTGCGACGGTTCAGGCGCGGCTGGGCGAGGGGGCGCTGCATTGCGTGCTGGTGGACGAGGCGCAGTTCCTGACCCGTGACCAGGTGTGGCAACTCGCGCGCGTTGCCGACCGGCTCGGCGTGCCGGTGATGTGCTACGGGCTGCGCACCGATTTCCAGGGCAAGCTGTTTCCCGGCAGCGAGGCGCTGCTGGCGCTTGCCGATACGCTGCGCGAGATCCGCACGATCTGCGAATGCGGCCGCAAGGCCACAATGGTGCTGCGTCTTGCCGCCGATGGCTCGGTGCTGAAGGAAGGTGCGCAGGTCGATATCGGCGGCAATGACCGCTACGTCTCGGTTTGCCGCCGGCACTGGGAAGAAAAAATGCGGTGCGACGCCTCGACGCCCGCATAAGCACATCTCCAGCCCGCTTCGGGTTGTTCTCAGCGCTCTCGCCGCCGGTTCCATAAAGTTTTAGCGGAGTTGCTTACGCAACCTTCGGATCGGGCTTGCATGAAAGCCTGACCGATGTGACGCGCCGGCAGTTATGATTAACCGCCGATTAACGATGATCGGCGAACGTCACGCTTGGCGGAATCCGGTCAGCCCCGGATCGCGCACGATTCGATGCGCAAGTGGAGACGAACATGTTTCGCAGCATCTTTCGCAGGAAGAACACCGCAGCCCGCGCTGCGACTCTTGCCGTGACCGAAGCCCCGCTGATGCGGGCGCTGGAGCCGCGCATCCTGCTTGACGCCGCCGGTTTCGAGACCGCGATGGACGCCGCCGACAGGGCGGTTGCCGATGCATGGCGGTCGGCAGACGCGGGTGACGGCGGGCTTGTGCCGGTCGCTGCGCCGCGCCACGAGGTGGTTTTCATCGATTCGGGCGTCGAGGACATTGGCGCGCTGATGGAATCGATCGATTCCGGCGTCGATGTTGTGATCCTCAATGACGACCGCGACGGCGTGGCGCAGATCGCCGACTATCTCGATGGCCAGTCCGGCTTCGACGCCATCCACATCATCAGCCATGGCGGCTCGGGCTTCCTCGAACTCGGCTCCACCCGCCTCGACGGCGCGTCGATCGGCTCCACGCATCTGGCGGACCTCAACCGCATCGGCGCTTCGCTGTCCAACGACGGCGACATCATGATCTATGGCTGCGATTTCGGCCAGGGCGAGGAGGGACGCACCGTCGCCGAGCAACTGGCGCAGATCACCCGCGCCGACATCGCCGCATCCGACGACCTGACCGGCGACGAAAGCATGGGCGGAGACTGGGATCTCGAAATCGAGCAGGGCGCGGTCGAGGCAGCCGAGATCCGCGCGCCGCACTGGCAGCGCGTGCTGGCGCCGCTTGCGATCAACGACATGACGACCGGCGTTACCGCGCTCGATCTTGCGCAGGAAGTGGTTGGCGATGGCGTCACCATCGTCAGCGCCAATTTCAGCGGCGTGCAGCAGCAGGCGGCGATCTTTTCCGGCGCGCTCGATGTTGCGACCGGCATGCCCGGCGTCGTTGACTACGACCGCGGCATCATCCTCACTTCCGGCTTTGCCACCGACATCGCTGGCGTGAACAATGCGGTCGGCACCACCCGCGATCTGACCAGCGGTGGCGACCCGGCGCTGGACGCGCTGAACAGCGGTGGAATTCTGACCCAAGACGCAGCGATCCTGGAAATCCAGTTCATCCCGGACCAACCTGAAATCACGCTTCAATATGTGTTCGGGTCTGAAGAGTACCCTGAGTATGTCTACAGCAATTTCAATGACACCTGGGCGATCTTCGTCAACGGCGTCAACATTGCGCTTGCGCCGAACAACCTGCCGCTTGGCATCGACACGGTCAACGATGCGGCGCAATTCAACCCTGCTGCAGGCAGCGATGCCAACGATCCCAATCCGGGCCACAACCCGACCGACGGGATCTTCGAGTCGGCGCATGAATCGCTCTACATCAACAACCCGGTCGGCGGCGGCGCCTACAACACGCAGATGGACGGTTTCACGGTCACCATGTCGGTGATCGCCAACGTCAATCCGGGCGTTGTCAACACCATCCGGGTGGCAATCGCCGATTCGGGTGACGGCGCCTACGATTCGTGGATCATGCTGCGCGGCGATTCGCTGCAGACCAGCCCGATCGCCCGTCCGGATGTTGTGGCGCCCGATCCGATCCTCGGCACGACCATCAACGTCCTCGCCAACGACAGCGACCCGGTACTGATCGCGCCCGGCGACCAGCCTCTGACAATCACCCAGATCAATGGAACCGCCGTTTCGGTCGGCGTGCCGGTCGTTCTGGACTCCGGCGCGACGGTGACGCTCAACGCCGACCAGACGCTGCACGTGACGGCGCCCACCAACGGCGCGGCCGGCGACGCCTTCACCTACACAATCTTCGACGGCGCCGGCACGTCGAAAGGCGTGGTCACTATTGCCAACACGGTCAACGATGCGCCGGTGATCACCGCGCCCGGCGCGCAGACCGTCGACGAGAACAACTCGACCACCATCAGCGGCTTCGACCTCTACGACATCGACGCCGGATATTCCGATGTCAGCGCAACGCTTTCGGTTTCCAACGGTACGATCTCGGTGACCGGTTTCGCCGGCCTCACCGTCACCGACAACGGCACCGGCACGGTGCTGCTGACCGGGCCGATCGTGCAGGTGAAGAACGCGCTGAACTCTATCGTCTACACCCCGAACCCGGCCTATAACGGCCCGGATACGCTGAACATCCTCGTCAACGACAACGGCAATACCGGTTCCGGCGGTGCGCTGACCGATACGGCGAGCGTTGCGATCACGGTTGCGGACCTGTCCTTCATCCCGGAGATCAATCTCGACCCCTCGAACAATTCCGGCGGGGTAGACGATCGCGGCTTCGAGACCACATACTCGGCTGCGACCGACATTCCGGTCAGCCTGACCGATCCGGCGATCTCCATCGACGACAGCGACAATGCGTCGATGACCTCGGCGACGCTCAGCCTGCTTGCCGCGCCCGACGGCAACTCCGAGCGCGTCACGATCGGCGGCGTCACCTTCCAGATGGCGACCAACTCGACCCAGAACGTGACGGTTGGCGGCACGACGTTCCAGCTTGCCTTCGCGGCCGGCACGCGCACCTTCACCATCACCCGTTCCGGCGGCGGCACGATGCCGAATGGCGATCTGGAAGCGCTGTTCGCCACCGCGACCTATGCCAACATCGCTGCCACGCCGGCGACCAGTGACCGCTTCTTCTCGTTTTCGGTCAGCGATGGCACGAACACGTCCAATATCGCCCAGACCATCGTCAACTTGCAGGTGGAGAACCCGCCGGCGCTTGACCTCGACACGACGGATGTCGGCCCGGCGATCACAGTGGCGACCGACAATTTCGAGTCTGGATACACCGGCGGCACCGGCTGGAGCGGCGGCTGGACGGAAGTCGGCGAGACAACCAGCCCCACTGCCGGCGATATCCGGATCGTTGCCGACGGCGGCGACAACTCGCTGCGAATCGGCGATGGCACGGACAATGCGGTCGATACGATCCAGCGCACAGTCGATCTGTCCAGCCTCTCTACCGCCAGCCTGAGCTTCGATTTCCGCCGCGCCAGCATGACTGCGGCGAACGAGACGGTGACTGTCCAGATCTCGACCGACGGCACGAGTTTCACGACCATCGCCACCTTCGGAAACACGTCGCCGACAGCCTATGCAGGACAGGGCCCGATCGACATCTCGGCCTATATCTCGGCCACGACGACGATCCGCATCAATGCTTCGACGAATCTCGACAATGGTTCCGACTTCGGCTTCTTCGACAATATCGTCATCAGCGGCGTCCCAGCGGCAGGGCCGACGGGCTACGCCACCAGCTACACGCAGCATGCGCCCGCGGTCGCCATCGCCAGCGCCAATACCGGCGTTACCGATGTCGACAGCGCCAACATGCTGTCGGCGACCATCACGCTGTCCAATCACCAGACGGGCGACGCCCTTTCGGTGATCGGCTCGCTGCCGTCCGGCATCACCGCCTCGTCCTACAACCCGGCGACCGGCGTGCTGGTGCTGACGGGGCTTGCCTCAAGGGCCGATTATGAATCGGCGATCGAGGCCATCGGCTTCTCGACGAGCTCGTCGATCGATACCGCCCGCGTTGTCAACGTGACAGTCAACGACGGAAGCCTCAACTCCAATACGGCTGTTGCAACGATCACGGTGCTGAGAGACTCCGACTCCGACGGCGTCGCCAACATCGGCGACATCGACGACGACAACGACGGCATTCTCGATGTCAATGAGTATGGTCCGCTGGGCGCGCCGAGCTTTGCCGTTGGCTGGTGGCAGGATGCAACATATATTGCTTGGGACGCGGCCAACTTTTCGAGCGTTACAGCCTTCGTGGGCGGGCCGGGTGTAACCCTGAACAATATTTTCGTGTCGGGGGCGACCGTCCATCAAGTCGTCAGTGCGGCAACGTCTTCGTTGCCAGCCGCCATTGCTGCCGGCGACTACATGAGCTCGCAGATCACAACCGCGCAGGATCTGGAGATTTCGCAGCTCAGATTCAACAATTTGACAGCTGCGGGTACATTCAGCGTCGGCTACTCGATCGTTTCTCCATCCGGCCAGGAGATCGTGCTCGGTCCCGATCTCACTCATGTTCCGGGCGGCGCCCAGCCCCTGTCGAACACCACAGAGCGCTTCGTGCTGGAAGCTGGCGAAACGTATGAGCTCCGACTCTACGTCTACTCCGTTTCAGGCAACGTCTATATAGACAATCCTGTCCTTGATATTCGACCGGCCAATGCGATCGACACGGACGGCGACGGAATCTTCGATCACTTGGACATCGACTCCGACAACGACGGCATCACGGACAACGTCGAAGCGCAGACGACAGCGGGTTACATCGCGCCGACGGGCACCGACGCCGATGGCGACGGGCTCGACGACGCCTATGACGCGACCTCCGGCACAGGCGCGGCAGGCTCACTCGGCCTGACGCCGGTCAACACCGACGGCGCGGACAACGTCGACTACCTTGACGCCGACAGCGATAATGACGGCACCGCCGACATCGCTGAGCGCGGCGACGGCCAGCCGACGTCGATCACATCGACCACCGACACCGATGGCGACGGCCTGCTCGACATCTTCGAGGGCGCCAACGTCAACGACGGATTCGACGTCAACGACGAGAACATCGACGGCTCGGGCAATTTCAACCTGGCCGACAGCGACAACGACGTTCTCGTCGATGGCTCGGACGCGATCGCGCTCACGAACGATCTCGACTATCGCGACAACGTCAACAGCGACTCCGACAGCGACGGCATCGCCGACCGCTACGACATCGACGACGACAATGACGGCATTCTGGACACGGTTGAGGGCGCAAGCACGCGGTCCGGCGTTCTCGTTGCTGCATGGACGGGCAATGCCGACGACGGTCCGTTTGCCGGACACCTGGAACCATCGAACGAGGACGCGACTTTCGCCAGCGGTCACAGCAACCTGAGCGCGGGACCCGGGCTTACCCTGACCGGCAACCCTGCCTGGGCCTTCGACTTGGGTGGGCTCGACGCGGCGACGCTCGCTGATGCGCGGGCGAACGGCGACTACGTCGAGGTCTCCTTCACGACAGGAAGCAATGTCGGCGAGATCACCTCCATCGGCTTTGGCATAGAGGATACGCCGCTGGGCTTCGGCTACTCGGTCGGCCTCGAAATCTCCGGTGACGGCTTCGCGACGGCAGGTCAGCCTGTGATCAACTCGGCGACGCTGTCGCAGAACGCAGGCGGTGGAGGGTATCTGTTCGAGACCCTCAACGCCCAGGCGGCGGTGTTGAAGCAGCCGAACACGACCTACACGGCTCGCCTCTACATCTTCGGCAACCCCGCCGGGAACGGTACAACCGCCAATTTCAACGACTTCCACATCTTTGCCAGCGAGCACATAAGACAGGATAGCGACAGCGACGGCATTGCCGACCACCTCGACATCGACAGCGACAACGACGGCATTACAGACAACGTCGAGGCGCAGACGACGGCGGGTTACATCGCGCCGACGGGCACCGATACCGATGGCGACGGCCTCGACGATGCCTACGACGCCACAGTTGCGTCTGGCGCAGCCGGCTCCAACGGGCTCACACCGGTCGATACCGACAGCGATGGAACAGCCGACTACCTCGACGCCGACAGCGACAATGACGGCGCCGCCGACATCGCCGAGCGCGGCGACGGCCAGCCGACGTCGATCGCCTCGACCACCGACACCGACGGCGACGGCCTGCTCGACATCTTCGAGGGCGCAAACGCTGCCGACGGCTTCGACGTCAACGACGAGAACCTGACCGGTACGACATTCAATCTCGCGGACACGGACAACGACACCGCGGCCAATGGCGCGGGTGCGATCCCGCTCGTCAATGATCTCGACTTCCGCGACGCCAACGAGCCGCCGGTCGCCGTCGACGACACGCTGACGACCAACGAAGACACGCTGCTCGTCACCAACGTCATCACCGCGAACGGCATCGACAGCGATCCCGACAGCGATCTGCTTACCATCGTCTCGGCCACCATCGACATCGACGGCGACGGCAACCAGGACGCGCTGCCGCTCGGCGTCGCAACACCGATTATCGTCGGCGGCAACACGATTGGCGAGCTGTCGCTGAGCGCAACTGGCGGTCTGATCTTCGATCCTGCGGCCAACTACAACGGCGCGGTGCCGACGCTCACCTACATGGTGTCGGACGGCAACAACCAGACCGACACGGCGACCGTCAACATCACCGTCACCCCGGTGAACGACGCGCCGGTCAACACGGTTCCCGCGACGGTCAGCGTGAACGAGGATACGGCGCTGGCCTTCACGGCCGGCAACGCGATCAGCGTCACCGATGTCGACGGCAACCTGGCGACGACGCAGCTGACGGTGACGAATGGCGTGCTGAACGTGACGCTGTCGGGCGGCG
>CALMYO010000144.1 GCA_937873685.1 uncultured Paracoccaceae bacterium | reverse complement strand
ACGGTGGGGGAAGGCCGCAGGCCGTTATCTCAACGGCAGGGGGGGGAGGGAAGCATCAGGCCGTCTCGAACAGGTCCAGACGACGCTCGATGCGCTCCACCCGCATTTCCAGGCGGTCTATGCGGTTGTTGGTGTGGGCCACTTGCGCGGCCATGTTTGAAATTTGCGAGCCGAGATTGGCGACTTGCTGTTCGAGCAATGTCATGCCGGTTTTCATCTCGATCACATAATCGAGCAGCCGGTCCAACTTGGCGTCGACCCGGCGGATGCGCTCCAATGTGATGTCGGCTACATTTTCGTTCATACGCCAAGGATAGCACGGTCAGGTGATGTCGTCCACCTGCTTGCGCGAAACCGCCTCACGCCCCCGCCATGCGGTTGTGCTTGCGCTTCATGAAATCCTTGGCCGTCTCGACCGCCACGGCCGCGTCGCGGCAATAGGCGTCGGCGCCGATTGCGCGGCCGAATTCCTCGTTCAAGGGCGCGCCGCCAACCAGCACGACGTAATCGTCGCGCATGCCTTTTTCCTTCAGCGTGTCGATCACCACCTTCATGTAGGGCATGGTGGTGGTCAGCAGCGCGCTCATGCCGAGGATGTCGGGTTGGTGCTCCTCGATCGCCGCGAGATACTTCTCGACCGGGTTGTTGATGCCAAGGTCGATGACATCGAAGCCGGCGCCTTCCATCATCATGCCAACGAGGTTCTTGCCGATGTCGTGGATGTCGCCCTTGACGGTGCCGATCACCATCTTGCCCTGCTTCGGCGCGCCGGTAGCAGCCAGAAGCGGCCGCAGGATCGACATGCCGGCCTTCATCGCGTTGGCGGAAAGCAGCACTTCGGGCACGAACAGGATGCCGTCCCGGAAATCCTCGCCGACGATGCGCATGCCCTCGACCAGCGCCTCGGTGAGCACCTTGTAGGGCGCCCAGCCGCGCTCAAGCAGAATGTTGGTGCCGTCCTCGATCTCCTCCTTCAAACCGTCATAGAGATCGTCGTGCATCTGCTGCACGAGTTCCTCGTCGGAGAGTTCGGAGAGGATGATGTCGTCATCGGCCATTTCAAGCACCCTTTGTCGCCGTGAAGCGGATTGCGCCAGTTTGCAGACGCGGCACAATTACGCAAGCGCCACGCTCCATGCGCTGCCTAAAAACGACCGCCGCGAAAAGGTTTGCGACCAACGGCTGGCGCGGGCGCGACAAGGCTTGGCGCAACGGGGCAGGTCGCGCTTGGCGCGCCTGGGGCATAGAGTGGGCCACGCGCCCAAACGGGCGACATTTCCGGAGAATACCGATGGACGACACTTCCCCAAGCGATGCGACGCCCCAGGCAGGCGAAGGCGGCGGACGGCGCAATCGCGCCAGCGGCGGTGCGGCGGCGCCGGGGCCCCCGCCGTCCGGCGGGGCGGCGCCGGCCGCCAGGCCCTCCAACACCCGCCAGAACCCCGTCGGCGAGGGGGTGGGCGAGGGAAGGCGTGCCCTGATCGAGGCCAATGCCGACACGGTGCTGGAGGAAGTCGGCATCGATTTTCGCGACGACGCCGAAGCGCTTGCCATGTGGCGCGACGCCGGCGCAGACGTGAAGGGCGAGCAGGTGCATTTCCCGAAGGGGCTGTGCCGCGCGCTGCTGAAAACCGCGCCGTCGCAATACATCCAGCATGCGCGCAACCGTGAACGCAACGTGCAGATCGGCGGCGATGCGACGGTGTTTGCCCCGGTCTACGGCCCGCCCTTCGTGCACGACCTGAACGGCGAGCGGCGCTACGCGACGATCGAGGATTTCCGCAATTTCGTGAAGCTCGCCTACATGGCGCCGTCGGTCCACCACTCGGGAGGCACGGTGTGCGAACCGGTCGACGTGCCGGTCAACAAGCGCCATCTCGACATGGTGTATTCGCACATCAAGTACTCCGACAAGCCGTTCATGGGCTCGGTCACCGCACCGGAGCGGGCGGAAGACACGGTCGCCATGGCAAAGATCGTGTTCGGCGAGGATTTTGTCGACAAAAACACGGTGCTGACCAGCCTGATCAACGCCAATTCGCCGATGGTGTGGGACGAGACCATGCTCGGCGCGGCGAAGGTCTACGCCCGCAACAACCAGGCCTGCATCATCACGCCGTTCATCCTGGCCGGCGCAATGAGCCCGGTCACGGTTGCCGGCACGCTGACGCAGGTTCTGGCGGAAGTGCTTTCCGGCGCCGCCTTCACGCAGCTTGTGCGGCCGGGCGCGCCGGTGCTGTTCGGCACCTTCGCCTCGTCGATCTCGATGCAATCGGGTGCGCCGACCTTCGGCACGCCGGAGCCTTCGCTGGTGTCGTACGGCGCGGCGCAACTGGCGCGCCGCCTCGGCCTGCCGTTTCGCACCGGCGGGTCGCTGTGCGCCTCCAAGCTGCCGGATGCGCAGGCGGCCTATGAAAGTGCCAACACGCTGAACTCCACGGTGCTTGCCGGCACGAACTTCGTGCTGCATGCGGCCGGCTGGCTGGAGGGCGGTCTGGTTTCGTCCTACGAGAAGTTCATGATGGACATCGACCAGCTCGGCATGATGCAGAAAATGGCCGCTGGCGTCGATCTGAGCGAGAACGCGCAGGCGCTCGACGCCATCCGCGAGGTCGGTCCGGGCAGTCACTATCTCGGCTGCGCGCACACGCAAGCCAACTTCCAGACCGCCTTCTACCGCTCCTCAATCGCCGACAACAACTCCTACGAACAGTGGGACGCCGAAGGGCGCAAGGACGCCGCGGCGCGCGCCAACGGCCTCGCGCGCCAATGGCTTGAAAACTATGTCGCGCCGCCGCTCGACGAAGGCATCGACGAGGCGTTGTTGGCCTTCATCCGGCAAAAGAAAGAGTCGATGCCCGACGCCTTCACGTGAAAGGAGCCCGTTACAGGCCGGGCTAAAGTGGCCGACATCATCCACAAGGAGGTCTGGCGCAGCGCGTTCGGGCCGAGGCGGTGATACCCGCTCGCGAACGCGCGCGTTGCAGCGTCTGTGGTCCACCCTTCCGCAACACTTGTGCGGCATGGTCCGTCCGGTTTCGGACAAGGAGGCTGCCATGGGCGCATGGGGCGCGGGTTTGTACCAAAGCGATGCCGCCGCGGACTTGAAGGATGAATTCCGGCGTTTTTCCCGGCTGCCGCTCGGCGGCGCGGAACTTGCAGCAATGATCTCGCAGCGCCATCCGGAATCCGGCGATCCCGCCGACGAAGAATACAGCACATTCTGGCTGGTTCTCGCCGACCTGTTTCACCGCCACGGCATCGAGGACGCGCAGACTTTTGACCGCGCGCGAGCCATCATCGCCGACGGGTCAGACGACCGGGTGTTGGCGGAACTGGAGATGAGCGACCGCGACCGGGAAAAGCGCCGCACCGCGTTGCAGGCCTTGGCGGCGAAATGGGCCATCCCCGACCCGAAGCCGGCAAAACGCAAGATCCTCAAGACGCCGGAACCTTTCGCCGTTGAGGAAGGCGATATCTGGATATTTCCGACACAGGACGGCAACCCGCCGAACACCTACTTTCCGGAAGCCGAGATTGCCAAACGCTTCAAGCCGGATGGCTGGGCGGCGTTCGCGATAGTCGCCAACCGCCACCAACTCGGTTACTTTGCGGCAACGTTCTTCCTGCGGCTGCATGTCGATGCGCCTGAACCGCCTGAGCTGGACACGTGCCGCAGCGCGGCCATTTCGGGCGTGAAATACTACATCATGCAAAAAGGGCAGCCGCTTGCCCATGCCGCCGGCTGGGCGGAGATCACCAAACCAGTGTTGAAGAAGATGCGGGCGCAGAAGGTCGGCTCCGTCGTTTTCGACAAGGGGAAGGTTGCGCTGCGCATCCACGGATTTGAGCTCGACGAAAGACGGGAGCCCGGGTCGTTGTGCGGCTTGCTGCATTGCTGGCAGCGTTTTCTCGGCACGGAGGAATGGATGGACCTTGCCGCGCCGCTGGATATCCGCATGCCGGATCTGATCGTCACCGGCGAAGGGGCTGCATGACACCGCCACCTCTCCCGTTCGTCGCCAGCCTGGCCGGCCACGGCCTGATCCTTCGCGGCGGCTTTGCGTTCGAGAAGGGCGAGGTTGCGCCGGAAGGCCCTTCCGGCGCGCCGGCACAGGCGGTGGTGCTGGTCGGCAATGGCGGCCGGGCGATGTGGCCGCATTTCACGGCCTGGCGCGCGCGGCAGCCCGCGGGGATCGCCGACCCGCTCGATACATGGTCGCGCGAGGTGATCGACGCGGTTGCGATCGAGACCGGCGCGCGGGCGGTTTATCCGAACGACAGGCCGTACCTGCCGTTCCAGCAATGGGCTATGCGCGCCGAGGGGCTCAAACCTTCCCCGCTCGGCATCCTGATCCATCGCGAATTCGGGCTGTGGCATGCGTATCGCGGTGCGCTGCTTCTTGGCGAAGGTTCTCTGCTTGTTCACGATCTGATTCAAGCGCCTGACAATCCGATTCACCCTTGTGCAAAATGCGTGGAAAAGCCGTGCCTAAGCATTTGTCCTGTCGATGCTTTTTCGCCTTCCGGCTATGCGGTGGAAAGCTGTGCGAAACATGTGAAAGGCAAGCACGGAGGGACGTGTCGCGGCGCCGGTTGTCTGGCGCGCAACGCCTGTCCGGTCGGCGTCGCGCATCGCTACAGCGCCGAGCAACAGTCGTTTCACATGGCGGCATTCCTGAAAAACCGCGTGTGAACTGAAAAAATCGTCGCATCGGCCCAAGGATTGGCGCAAAGCGAACGTCCAAAATTCTGACATGGACATGCGCGTGGACCAGGGCGAGAGCGACGAGGCGCTGGCAAGCGCCGCCGCGGGCGGCGATCGGGCGGCATTTGCGCTGCTGGTCGGGCGGCATTACGACTTTGTCTTTCGCATCGCCTGGCGCTGGCTCGGGCGGCGCGAAGAGGCGGAGGACCTGACGCAGGATGTCTGCGTGCGGCTCGGCCGGGCGATCGCTTCGTTTCGCGGCGAGGCGGCGTTCTCCACCTGGCTCTACCAGCTGACGCTGAATGCGCTGCGCGACCGACAGCGCGCCGCATCGCGCCAGCGCCGGGGCGAGCAGGCGCTGTTTGCCCAGGCTCTGGTGGAGCCGGCGCATGCGGAACCGGCGCCCGATGATGCGGGCGAGACGCTGTGGGCTGCGGTGCGGCAGTTGCCGGAAAAGACGCGCGACGCGGTGCTGCTGGTCTATGCCGAGGAACAGAGCCATGCCGAAGCCGCGCGCATTCTCGGCTGTTCGGAATCGACCGTGTCGTGGCATGTCCACGACGCCAGGAAACGGCTGCGGCATCTGCTGGCAGCCGGGGATGCTGCATGATGAACACGCAAGATCCATTCGACACGCTTCGCAAGGCGCCGACACCTGCGCCGCGCCCGGCTGCGCGCGACGCGGCTCTGAACGCCGCGATGGCGGCATTCGACGCAGAAAACGAAAAATTCACCAAACCGCAAACCGCGACCCAAGGAACCGCGGTGCCCGGCCGTCTCATGCGCATCGTCACCAAACTGTGGAGTGAAACGATGCATGCAAACTGGAGATATGCCGGCCCGGCGATCGCGGGCGTCCTGATCGTCCCCGTCGCGGCGGTGTTGACGCTACAACTGATGAATTCGGCGACCTATCAGGATGTCGCCTCGCTTGGACGGCAGGAAAGTGCCGACGGACCGGGCGGCCAGGTGGAAATGCGAAAGCAGGAGAGCAAGGATGCCGGACGGCTTGCCGCCCAACCGGCCGCCGATGCGCCGGCGCGCAGCGAATCCGACACGGTTCTGGCGGAATCCGCCGAGAATGAGGCGGCGGTTGACGAGGTCGCGCCCGCTTCGCCGGTGCTGGCGGCAAAGCCCAGGCCTGCCGATGCCAAGGCCAAACGGGAAACCCTTGCCCGGCAGGCGCAACAGGGCGTGATGGCGGACAAGGCCGGTGGCGACGCCGCGACCTATCTGCCCGCGCCGCCGGTCGCCGAGCCGGTTCCCGAGCAGCTTGAGAATCGTGACCGCTACGAGAAGTTCGACACCAGCGCGGTGAAATCGGTCGCCACCGATCCGGTTTCCACCTTCGCGGTGGATGTCGACACGGCGTCCTATTCCTCGACGCGCCGCATGCTGATGCAGGGCGTGCTGCCGGACCCTGAGACAGTGCGCGTCGAGGAGATGATCAACTATTTCTCCTATGACTGGCCGGCGCCAGAAAGCCGCGAAACGCCGTTCCGCTCGACGGTGACGGTGACGCCGACGCCGTGGAACGCGAATACCAAGCTGATGCATGTCGGCATCAAGGGCTATGCGATCCCCGCGACCGAGAAGCCGCGCGCCAACCTGGTGTTCCTGATCGACGTCTCCGGTTCGATGAACCAGCCCGACAAGCTGCCGCTGCTGAAGAACGCCTTCCGCATGCTGGTCAACCAGCTCAACCCGGCCGACACGGTTTCGATTGTCACCTATGCCGGCAATGCGGGCACGGTGCTGGAGCCGACTGTGGCCAAGGAGCGCGGCAAGATCCTCGATGCGATCGACCGGCTGGAACCGGGCGGCTCGACCGCCGGCGCAGCCGGCATCGAGGAGGCGTATCGCCTGGCCGAAAGCGCGTTCATCGATGGCGGCGTCAACCGGGTCATGCTGGCGACCGACGGCGATTTCAATGTCGGCCCGTCCTCCGACGCCGAATTGAAGGCGATGATCGAGAAGAAGCGCGAGAAGGGCGTGTTCCTATCCGTGTTCGGCTTCGGCGAGGGCAATCTCAACGACCAGCTGATGCAGACGCTGGCGCAAAACGGCAACGGCGTCGCCGCCTATATCGACACGCTGTCGGAAGCGCAGAAGGTGCTGGTGCAGGAGGCCTCGGCCAACCTGTTCACGATTGCCAAGGATGTGAAAATCCAGGTCGAGTTCAATCCGGCGACCATCGCAGAATACCGGCTGATCGGCTACGAAACCCGGGCACTGAAGCGCGAGGATTTCAACAACGATCGCATCGACGCCGGCGATATCGGCTCCGGCCACACCGTCACCGCTATCTACGAGGTGACGCCGGTCGGTTCGCCCGCCATCCTCAACGAGCCGCTGCGCTATGGCGAGGGGCAGGGCGGGCAGGCGACGCAACTGCCGGCGAAACCCGGCGAGCAGCCGGCTGGCGGCGAGACGACGGGCGAGACAAAGGCGCAGTTCGATATGCGCGAGTACGCCTATGTGAAGATCCGCTACAAGCAACCGGAGGCTTCGACCAGCACCTTGATCGCGACGCCGGTGGCGCCGCAGGACGAGGTGGACGGGCTTGCCACCGCCAGCGACGACGTGCGTTTCTCCACGGCGGTGGCCGCTTTCGGCCAGAAGCTGCGCGGCACGGATGCGGTGCGCGACTACCGCTGGGACGAGATCCAGCGCCTTGCAGCGGCGAGCCGTGGCGCCGATCCGTTCGGCTATCGCGCCGAGTTCCTGCGGCTGGTCGGGCTGGCGCAGAGTTTGCAGCGCTGAGCGGATTTGCGAACGACAAAGAGAAAACCGCGCCGGGAGACCGGCGCGGCTTCGTTTTCAATCAGCTCCTTCACGCCCGCCTGCGCCCGCGGCGTTCGCGCGTCGAGGCGGCGTTGTCATTGGCGGTCTTGTTGCGGAACGGGCCGATGCGATCGACGATTTCATCGAGTGAGGGACTATCGGTCTTTACATGCGTGTCGATCGCCTCACGCATCGCGCGCAGGTGGTCGCAGGACGTGCCGCAGCAGCCGCCAATGATGCGCGCGCCGGCGTCGATCGCCATGCGCGCGTAGTCAGCCATCAGTTCCGGCGTCCCGGAATAGACGATCTCCTCGCCGCGGAATTCGGGAATGCCGCAATTGCCCTTGACGATGATCGTCGCATCCGGGTCGCTGGCGCGCATGTCGAGGAGGCTGGACAGGATGTCTGAAGCGCCGACGCCGCAATTTGCGCCGACCGCAAGCGGCTTTTCGGCTGCGTCGACCACGCCGTGGATGTCGCGCGGATGCAGACCCATCATCGTCTTGCCGGCGGTGTCGAATGACCCTGTGAAGGTATAGGGCAAGCGGACGCGCACAGCGGCTTCAGCAGCCGCGCGGATTTCGTCAGGCGAGGACATCGTCTCGATCCAGGCCACATCGGCGCCGCCGGCCTTCAGCCCTTCCATCTGTTCGGCGAAGGCGTCGACCGCCTCTTCAAAGCTCAGCGCGCCGAGCGGCTGCAGTAACTCGCCGGTCGGGCCGACCGAACCGGCGACGATCACCGGGCGGCCTGCCTTGTCGGCGACCGCGCGGGCGATTTCGGCAGCGCGTTTGTTGATCTCGAAGGCGCGATCTTGCGCATGGTGCAGCTTCATGCGGTGACGCGTGCCGCCGAACGAGTTGGTGAGGATGATGTCAGCCCCGGCATCGACAAAACCCTGGTGCAGGGCGGTTATCTTTTCAGGCGCATCGGCATTCCACAGTTCCGGCGCGTCGCCTGACATCAGCCCCATGGCGAACAGGTTGGTGCCCGTGGCGCCATCGGCAAGCAGCACCCCCTTCTTTTCAAGCAGGTCGGTGAGCGGGTTGGACATGGTAGCGCCTTTCAAACGGGATATTGAGATAATCATATAAACAACTCTTTATATGGAATCAACGGCAGAAATGAAGGGCGACAGGCCATAGCGCCACGGGACGGATTGTGACGATCGTCATGCAAGCTTCATTTTTCCGCCAGCATGCGCGCTTGCATGTTGGCGCTTTGACATGCCTCAAGGAAATCCGGGACGAGTTGCCGCAGGGTAACAGAATTGAGGGAGGCAAGAACCATGAAGAAAGCGAGTACCAAGGGAATGGACAACGGTGTCGAGAACCACGATGAGGGTAAGGTAGCGGTGATCGAAAAGGCCGCATCCGCCGAGCCGAATGGCGATGCGGCGGTTGCTGCCACGGCTGCGCAAGCGGAGCCTGTGCTGGTTGCGCAGGTCGCAGCGTCGGGCAACGCCGACACCGGAAACGGCAGCGCCGGCAAGCCCGATGCCGCCAATGCACTGCATCGTCTTGCGCAGATGCGCCACGACCCCGAAGCGATCCGCCACGCTTTCGAGACCGGCGAGTATCCCTACAAGGATCGCATGCGGACTGCCGTCTATGAAAGGCACAAGGCGGAGCTGCAGGTGGAACTGCTCAAGGTTCAGGAATGGGTGAAAAACACCCATCAGAAGATCGTCATCCTGTTCGAGGGGCGCGACGCGGCCGGCAAGGGCGGCACCATCAAGCGCTTCATGGAGCATCTCAATCCGCGCGGCGCAAGGGTCGTGGCGCTGGAAAAACCCTCGGAGCGCGAGGCGACGCAATGGTATTTCCAGCGCTACATCGAACACCTGCCGGCCGGTGGCGAGATCGTGCTGTTCGACCGCTCCTGGTACAACCGCGCCGGCGTCGAGCGGGTGATGGGGTTTTGCAAGCCGAGCGATTATCTGGAGTTCATGCGCCAGACGCCGGAGCTTGAGCGCATGCTGGTCCGCTCGGGCATCCACCTGTTCAAATACTGGTTTTCGGTGACCCGTGAAGAGCAGCGCCGCCGTTTCGAGCAGCGCGAGCACGATCCGCTGAAGCAATGGAAACTGTCGCCGATCGACCGCGCCTCGCTCGACAAGTGGGATGAATACACCGAGGCGAAGGAGGCGATGTTCTTCTACACCGACCCCGCCGACGCGCCATGGACGGTGGTAAAATCGGATGACAAGAAGCGCGCCCGCCTCAATGCCATGCAACACCTTTTGTATCAACTGCCCTATCCGGGCAAGGACAAGCAGTTGGTGCGCGGCCCCGACCCGCTGATCGTCGGCCATTCCAGCCAGGTGATCGGGGCAAGCGAGCACATTCTCGGCTCGACCCTGCATCCGGACAACCGCAAGGCGGCGCGGAGCGGCAAGAACGGTCAGGGCAGCGTGACGACGCCGTAGCGGGCGTAATCGCGATAGAGCGATGTGAACGCAAGCGCGCCGCCGCGATCCCGCACCGCGGCGCGCATCTCGGCTTCCAGATCCCCGCGCGGTTCGACATGGAACTTTGCCAGCCAGGCGCGGAGCGCCGCGCCAAACCAGCGCGGCAGCCCGTCCTGCTCGCCGAAATCGACCACATGCAGCCGCCCGCCCGGTGCGACCACGGCCATTGTCTGGCGGAGCGCCTCGCGCCAGGGCGGGATCATCGACAGGCTGTAGGACACGAACACCCGGTCGAAGGCGGCGCTGCCGAATAGCGCCTTCGCATCGAAGGCGGTCGCGTCGGCGCGCGCCAGCGTGATGCGGCCTGACAGCCCGGCCTTGTCGACATTGGCACGGGCCGATTTCAGCATCTCGTCGGAGATGTCGAGGCCGAAGAAACGGGCACGCGGGTAGCGACGGGCTGCGGCGATGATGTTGCGGCCGGTGCCGCAGCCGATCTCCAGCACGGTTCCACCTTTTGGCGGATCGAGATCGGCGATCAGCCGGTCGCGGCCAAGCAGGTAGTGTTTTCGCGTCAAATCATAGATGTGGCGCTGGCGGCGATAAACGCCGTCCATGAGGCGACCGTGGTCTAAACTGTCTTCAGCTGAATTACCCCCACCCCTGACCCCTCCCCTCAAGGGGGAGGGGGACGCAAGCGTCTGTGCGTTGCGACTAAAAGTAACTTTGCCTTCGATCGAGGTCGTTTCGCAAACCGCGCGTATGTTCCCCTCCCCCTTGAGGGGAGGGGTCAGGGGTGGGGGTACCTTATCGATTTGGTGTTTCAATCGGGGCTCCCGAACCAATGCGCAGTATCGCTCATCGCTCAGCCCTTCTTCACATATAGATGGAAGCCGCCATAGATCGCCGAACGGTCAGCTTCAGTTCCCGCGCGCGACTCCTCCTCGCGGTACTCCCATTGCGCCAGAAGATCGTCCGAAACGCGGCCTGGTAACAAGGTCGGCTCCGCTGCAGTACGGAAGATGACGCGGGCGCCCGGCGCGGCGACGCGGGTGAGTGCGGTCCACAGCGCATTCAACTGTGTGTCTGTCATCCAGTCCTGTGCGTCGAGCAGCACGAAGCCGTGTTTCGAAGCGTCCGGCAGGCGGTCCAGCAGGTCAGTCAGGCTTTCGTTGCGGATCGAGGCGCAGCCCACATGGGCGCGCAACGTCTCGAAGTTCTGTGCCTCCAGATAGGGCGGCAGCGCGCCATCCGGTCCGTAGCCGCGCAGCACGGCCTGGCGGGCGAACCAGTTTTGCGATAGCGGAAAGTCGCACAGCAGCTTTCGGGTGCGCTGTTTCATCACCTCAACGACGCCGCCAGCCGCCGCGCCGGCCAGCGCCTCGTATTGCGCCGGCGGGATGCCGAGCCCGATCAGCGAAGCGCGGCTTGAGGCCAGCAGCCGCACCAGCCTGCTGTCGAAGGCGGGGGCGATTTTCCGGTCGAAGAACGCGCGCTGCTCTTCGATGGCGCGGCAGTTGGCAAAATCGGCGATGCGTACGCCAAAGAGGCGGGCGACGCCGTGGCCGAAGCCGATGAAGCGGCCGAGCGCGCCGTGGCGATAGAACCCGCGGGCAAACATCTCGATGCGGCGGCGACCGAGCGGGCCGCGCGCAGTCCAGAAGGCCAGCGTCTCGTCATCGAGATTCGGGGCAATGTGCCGGTAGAACGCGTCGACATTGCGCGGGTCGGCGGCATCGACAAACAGGCGGCGGAATTCGGCGTGACCCGGCAGGTGCGCGGCGGCGGCGAACTTCAGCCGTCCGAGCGCGACATGGGCCGGCGACAGGTCGACCGCCATCACCGATTTCGGCCCGGCGGTGAGATAGCTCATCACGTTGCACGAACCGGATGCGATGCAGACCAGCTCATCGTCAGCGCCGATATCGAGCGCCGCCATGTCGACGGCCGGGTCTTCCCAGATCTGGGGGTAGACCAGGCCGCGAAAGGCGCGGGTGAACAGACGTTCGGCGACGCCCTCGCGCGAAAACGCCCGGTTGCGATGGACGGCGGCGGAAAGGCGGTCGCGGATTTCCGCGGTATCGGTCATGCTCATGCGGTTCAGCTGTCTCCGTTGGATGCGGGAAGGGCCGGCTCAGGCGGCCTGGCGGGCGGTGGTCAGGCGCTTGCGTTCCGGCTTTACGCGCGCGGCCTCGGCGCGGGCGGCGTTGACCGCCGACCAGTCGATCAGTTCCATGCGTCCGTCGGCGTGTTCGACGATCGCGGTGCAGCTTTCCACCCAGTCGCCGGTGTTGAGGTAGGCGATGCCCTCGCGCACATCCATTGCGGCGTGGTGGATATGGCCGCAGACCACTCCATCGGCGCCCACGCGGCGCGCCTCCTCGGCGAGGAAATGCTCGAAATCGCCGATGTAGTTGACCGCCGACTTGACCTTGAACTTGGCCCATTTGGAGATCGACCAGTATTGCAGCCCCATCAGCCGGCGCGCACGGTTGACCCATTTGTTGGCGAACATCGCCAGACCGTAGGCGCGGTCGCCGAAATAGGCCAGCCAGCGGGCGTTGGCCACCACCACGTCGAACTGGTCGCCGTGGATGACCAGCAGCCGCTTGCCATCGGCGGTTTCGTGGATGTCGCGGTCCTTCACCTCGATGCCGCCGAAATGCGCGCCGAGATAATCGCGCAGCATTTCGTCGTGGTTGCCGGGAATGTAGATAATCTGCGACCCCTTGCGCGCCTTGCGCAAAAGCTTCTGCACCACGTCGTTGTGGCTTTGCGGCCAGTACCAGCCCTTGCGGCGCATGCGCCAGCCGTCGAAAATGTCGCCGACGAGGTAGATGCGGTCGGCCTCGTGCTCGCGCAAGAAATCCAGCAACATGGTCGCCTGGCAATCGGGCGTGCCGAGATGGATGTCGGACAGGAACAGCGTCCGGAAGTGCTTTGGCTCAGACATCGTTCCGTCCGCTTGCCATGAGAGGGTTTGGCACGCGGCTAGACATGATTCATGATTCAGGAATGTGACGGGCGGGGGAGGGGGATGCGGGCGGGAGACCGGAGCCGGTCTGCCATCGCCTGTGGCGGTGATTGCGCTTATCGGCATCGGGCCGGGACGGTTTGCGGGCGAGTTCATACCGGCGCGGGGGTCGACACGGTCGTTTCGCAAACAGGAACGCGAGGAGTTGTTGCGTATTTTTCGCGAAACCGGTTGCCATACGTGTGGAACACGAATTTCGGGAAACAGGAGCGGCAACCCGGTTGGCGATCATCAGATTCCGTCAGCGCTCGGCCGGCCGACTCGCGTCTATCCGCAGTGCCAGAACTGCAGCGATAGCCAGGGCGGGTATGTTCGCCAAGAGTTTCTCAGGAGGGAGAAATGAAATTACGATCCTGGAAACGCCGCATGCGCAACGGGCTTTTGGTGATCTGCGATCCCGAATCACGGGAAAGCCCAGACGTAGACGGCCTCGCCCCATACTGGCAAACTGAACATTGCCTGCTGGTGCCTTGCCAACACCGCGACTTCGGCCCGGTCACCATCACCGCCGGTGACATGAACGAAATCGCGCGAACCGACCACGAGATCTTCGACGGCGTGATCGTCTCGCCGAGCGGGACGCTGGCGCTCGAAACAGTCTATCTGGAGCGCATTGCGCTGATCGAAACCGGGGTGGAGCGCAATCACGTGCGGGTCTGGGGCGACGGATACAAGGACACGCTGTTCCTGAACATCGGCATCGCGCCAGCTCCATGAGGTAGGCGATCAGCGCCGCTGCCGATCTGCGCCTAGCGCGCTGGTTCGGGCTGTCGGAGGGGTTTTTCCTCGGGCTTCAGGCGGATTTCGATTTGATGGAGCGGAAGAGGGTGCTCGGAGCGGAACTGGACAGGATTGTGCCGCGTGCGGCGTGAGGGGTGGGGATACGGTGAGAAAAGTGTGTTTGGTAAACTGTCACCGTAATTTCAATTCTATTCACTTTATCTCAAATATCTCGTACTTACCCGGAATATTCTTAATGTCGTCAATCTCAAATACTTTAAATAAATTCATCTTGCCTTTCGCTCGCGCTGCAGCGGGTTGCGACAATAGTATTTGCCCCGCATTTGATCTTGATTCGATCCTCGATGCGAAATTTACATGGGGCCCAAGAGCGGTAAACTGATCTCTAAAGCTTGTTCCAACATTTCCGACTAAAGCTTCTCCCGTATGAATTCCGCAACCTAATCCAATTTCTATTTTATCCGGAACGTACATACTCCACTCATCCACCCACCTCTTGAATACTTTATCAAATTCAACACGAAATTCGTTCGCACATTTAACTGCTTCAATAACCCCACAAAGCTTTTCGCTTTCCGACTTATTCAGAATACCGAATAGAGCCATCACGCCATCGCCAATAAATTTATCTAAGACACCGTCATTCTGAAAAATAATTCTGGCCGCAGATTCGCTATAGTCCCTTAGAAAACCTGAAATCAAAGTTGGATGTGCTTTCAAAGATTCGCACAATCGAGAAAAACCTCTTATGTCCCAGAATGCGATTGTTACTGTTCTTGATGAAATTTCAAGTATTGATGGGTTTGTCTCAATCGCATCAAATATTTTTGGGTCAAAATACCTTTTCAGAAATCCAATCTTATTACTCCACTCCTTGTATCTAACCGCTGCCCGTGTTTTAATATTTATTTCTTTATAAGCGGATTTACCAAGAATGTTTTTTTCTACCACATCAAAAGCTCCAAATTCGAAAGCAGCGTATCTATCCAAGCTTTTTTCTTTTGCAGTAAATAAGATAGACATTATGAACGGATCTATTTTTCTTGCTGTATCCAGTATCTTCATTCCGCTCGCCTCGCTATCCATCACTAAATCTGTTAGTATAAGTGTCGGTCCGGAAACTTCGGGATTCGGTTGAATCTGTTAGCGTGTTCGCGG
>CALMYO010000143.1 GCA_937873685.1 uncultured Paracoccaceae bacterium | reverse complement strand
TGCAGACGCTGTGGTCGTTCCTCACCTTCATCCTGCTGGCGATCGCCATACTCGGCGCCATCGATCCGTGGATGGGCGTCATCATCGCGGTGTGGACGGCGGGCTATGTCGTGCTGGTGCGCACCTTGCTGCCGCGGCTGCGCGCCGCCGGCCGCGCCACCGCCGATGCGCGCTCGATCCTGAACGGGCGCATGGTCGACGCCTTCACCAACATCGTCGCGGTGAAGCTGTTCGACGCCGGCCGGCGCGAGCACGGCCATGTGCGCGAAGGGCTGTCGCTGTTCCTGTCCGCCGTGCGGCGGCTGACGCGCATGATCACCGCCGTCCGCTCCGCCGTCGCCATCCTGAACGGGCTGATGATGAGCGGCGTCGCCTTCATCGCGATCCTTCAATGGCAGGCCGGCGGCATTACCACCGGCCAGATCGCCGCCACGCTCGGACTGGTGTTTCGCCTCAACCAGATGAGCGGCTGGATGATGTTCAACATCAACGGCCTGATCCGCAATTACGCAACAGTGCAGGATGCGGTGGCGACGATCTCGGTCAGGCCGGCGATCAAGGATGCGCCGCAGGCGCGGAAACTGCCGGACGGGCCGGGTGCGATCGCGTTCGAGAATGTCTCCTTCCACTATGACCGCAAGGGCGGCGTGCTGGAGGATTTCAACCTGTCGATAGCCCCCGGCGAGCGGGTGGCGCTGGTCGGGCCGTCCGGAGCGGGCAAATCGACCATCGTCAGCCTGCTGGTGCGTTTGTTCGACGTGGAAAGCGGCCGCATCCTGATCGATGGCACGGACATTCGCGACGTGACGCAAGCGTCGTTGCGCGAGCGCTTCGGCGTGGTGACGCAGGATCCGATGCTGCTGCATCGCTCCTTGCGGGACAACATCCGTTATGCGCGGCCGGATGCCACCATGGCGGAGATCGAGGCTGCGGCGAAACGGGCGCGGGCGCACGAGTTCATCCCGCATCTGCGCGACCTCAAGGGGCGCGCCGGCTACGACGCCCATGTCGGCGAGCGCGGGGTGAAGCTTTCCGGCGGCCAGCGCCAGCGCATCGCGATTGCCCGGGTGTTCCTCAAGAACGCGCCGATCCTGATCCTCGACGAGGCGACCTCGGCGCTCGATTCCGAGGCGGAGGCGGCGATCCAGGACAGCCTGTTCGACCTGATGGAAGGCAAGACGGTGATCGCGATCGCCCACCGGCTTTCCACCATAGCCGGCTTCGACCGGCTTGTTGTGCTCGACGCGGGCCGGATCGTCGAAGAGGGCACGCACGAGACGCTACTGCAGCGCGGCGGGCTGTACGCCAAACTCTGGGCGCGCCAGTCCGGCGGCTTCCTCGATCTCGCCGAGGCTGCGGAATAACGATGGCGTTGCGTGCGCCGGAGGCCTTTTCACGCGCAGCGGCGAAGAACCCGCAGAGCGCGCTCGACTATGAACTTGCTGGCGAAATGGCCACCTCGCTCGGCCGCGCCGGGGAACGGGTGGAACAGGCGCTTGCCGTGTTGCGGGCGCTGGACGCGGCGCATGATCCCGATGCGCGCGAACGGGCCTTGCGCACCGCCGCCCGCGCCGCCCATCACTACCTGATCCAGCGCGAGATGATCGGCCTTCGACGCCACGACGACGCCATCCGCCACTTCGGCATCTCCCCGGAGGTGTTGGCGCGCATGGGGGCGGGTTGACCGTTGGCGTTTCCGGAAAACCATGATACCAAGTGCCATGGCGTCACCGAGGCGCAAGCATGCGCATATTCGAGACAAGGTCGTTCTGCCGTTTTGCCATGAAAAACGGATTAAGCCGGGGCGATCTCGCCGATGCGGTACGCAGGCTTGAAACGGGCCTGGTCGATGCCGACCTTGGGTCCGGTCTGTTCAAGCAACGCGTTGCGCGACGCGGGCAGGGACGATCAGGAGGGTTTCGTGTGATCGTGGTCTTTCGCGTGGATGACAGGTCATTCTTCATCCACGGCTTTGCGAAGAAAGATCAGGACAACATCGATGCCCGCGAATTGGCGGCCTTTCGCAAACTGGCCGGTTCGTTGCTTGCACTGGATTTGGCAGAACTTGCGGCAGCAGTTGAGCGGGGCGCTCTCATTGAGGTGAATGACGATGAATAACGTTTACGGCAGTAACGCATTGGCTTCAGTCCATGAGGCTGCATCGGATTTGTTCGAAGCCGGTGTAATCAAGGCAACGACCATGCGCGAGTTCGACGCTCTTTGCCTGACGCCAATTCCCGACATGTCCGGAGAAGACATTCGCGCCATCCGCTTGCGCGAGAACGCGAGCCAGGCGGTGTTTGCCCGCTATCTGAATGTCACGCCCGGCCTCGTCAGCAAATGGGAGCGGGGCGAAAAGCGACCGCGCGGCCCATCATTGAAACTGTTGAGCCTGGTGGCTCAGAAGGGGTTGCAGGCCGTGGCCTGACCACGGTCCAGCCGAAGCTTGACCGCCCCCGTCGCCTCCGGCATAGCCGCGCCGACACGTTTACAGAAAAATCGGCGCAATCATCATGGGTTTCAAATGCGGCATCGTCGGCCTGCCCAATGTCGGCAAGTCGACGCTCTTCAACGCGCTCACCAAGACGGCGGCTGCGCAGGCAGCCAACTATCCGTTCTGCACCATCGAGCCGAACACCGGCGAGGTGGGCGTGCCCGATCCGCGCCTGAACGAGATCGCGCGCATCGCCAAATCGGCCAACATCGTGCCGACGCGCATCAATTTCGTTGACATCGCCGGCCTCGTGCGCGGCGCCTCGAAAGGCGAAGGGCTTGGCAACCAGTTCCTCGCCAATATCCGCGAGGTCGACGCCATCGTGCATGTGCTGCGCTGCTTTGAGGATGACGACATCACCCATGTCGAGGGGCGCATCGACCCGGTGGCCGACGCCGAGACGGTGGAAACCGAACTGATGCTGGCCGATCTCGACAGCCTGGAGCGGCGCACGCTCGCCACCCGCAAGAAGGCGACGGGCAAGGACAAGGAGGCGATGCTGCTGCTTCCCGTCATGGAGCAGGCGCTTGCCCTGCTGCAGGACGGCAAGCCGACGCGGCTGATCCGCAAGACAGGCGCGCCGGAAGAGATCGCGCTGCTCGATTCGCTGAACCTGTTGACCTCGCACCCGGTGCTCTACGTCTGCAACGTTGCGGAAACGGACGCCGCGACCGGCAACGCCCATACCCGCGCGGTGGAAGCGATGGCGCAGGCGCAGGGCGCGGCGGTCGTCGTCATCTCGGCGGCGATCGAGGCGGAGATCGCGCAGCTGTCCGACGAGGAGGCGAAGGATTACCTTGAATCGATGGGCCTGCACGAGCCCGGCCTCGACCGGGTGATCCGCGCCGGCTACGAACTGCTCGGGCTGATCACCTTCTTCACCGCCGGGCCGAAGGAGGCGCGCGCCTGGACCGTGCACAAGGGCGCGAAGGCCCCGCAGGCCGCCGGCGTCATCCATTCCGATTTCGAGCGCGGCTTCATCCGCGCACAGACTATCGCCTATGCGGATTTCGTCACGCTCGGCGGCGAGGTGGCGGCCAAGGAAGCCGGCAAGGCGCGCGACGAGGGCAAGGAATACGTCGTGCACGACGGCGACGTGATGCTGTTCAAGTTCAATACGTGATGGAAACGGGATAAGGCAGGGTAACCGCCCGCTTCCGGAGCCACCCCATGATCCGCACCTTCGCCCTCGATAACGGTCGCCTCAGCCCCGGCGGCGAGCTTTCGGCTGCTGCGGATGGCGTCGTGTGGGCCGATCTCTTCGCGCCGACAAAAGAGGAGGAACATCTCGCCGAACGCTGGCTCGGCGAGGAGATTCCAACCCGCGAGGAGATGGAGGAGATCGAGGCCTCGAGCCGCCTCTACACGGAAGGGACGGCGCAGGTGATGACCGTCATCCTGCCGACGCAGACCGACAACGACAAGCCGCTGATGGCGCCGGTCACCTTCGTGCTGGCGCCGGGCAAGCTGGCAACCATCCGTTACTGCGAGCCGAAAGCCTTCGCCACCTTTCCGCAGCGCGCCGAGAAGGCTTCGGTCGGCTGCGCAAGCGCCGAGACGGTGCTGATCAGCCTGCTGGAAGCGATCGTCGACCGCCTCGCCGACGTGCTGGAACGGGTCGGGCGCGAGATCATGACGCTGTCGCATGCGATCTTCCATCCGACGGCGACCAATGCCTCCAAGCGCGACAAGGACTACCAGGCGATGCTGCGCCAGATCGGGCGCAAGGAGGAGATCGTCTCCAACATGCAGGAAAGCCTGCTCACCTTCGAGCGCCTCGGCGGGTTCCTCGCGACCGCGCTGGTGGAAGGCAAGAGCGACAAGCTCGCCCGCGCCCGCGTCAAGACGCTGTCACGCGACATTGCCTCGCTGACGGAACATGCCGGATTCCAGTCGGCCAAGATCGGTTTCCTGCTCGACGCCACGCTCGGCATGATCAGCATCGAGCAGAACGCCATCATCAAGATCTTCTCGATTGCCGCCGTGGTGCTGCTGCCGCCGACGCTGGTCGCCTCGGTCTACGGCATGAATTTCGCCCATATGCCGGAACTCGCCTGGGAATGGGGCTATCCCGCCGCGCTTGGCCTGATGGTGGCGGCAGCGGTGCTGCCGTACCTGTTTTTCAAGCGCAAGGGGTGGCTGTAGGAGGTTCGTCGAGCTCGGGGTTGTTGACGCGAAATCAGCAACGGCGCCCTGTTCGCGCAAACCCTTCAATTCGAAAACGGCGGCGGCAGCGCGCCCGGCCGGGCAATCGCCAGGCACTTGAACAAATCGCCCATCTGGCCGGAGCCGGTTCCGGCAAGCCGCTCCACGGCGGCGCGGATGTCATCCTGGTCAGCGGGGGGCTTGCCGGCGCCGAGGCGGCCGGCCCGTTCCAGCAGCCCGAGCGCAAGCAGGAAATCGCCCTGCGTCATCGCACCGGTCGTCGCCCCTTCAGCCCGCGCCGCCTGCGCCAGTGCGTAGAAATCCACATGGCTGGTGAGATCGTCCTCGCCCGGATGGGCGAAGGGCGAGATGTATTTGTGCTGGCGCAACGCCTGCAACGTGTCGCCGAAGCCCGGTTGCAGGTGGCCGTAGTCGATCGCCAGCGCCACGCCGCCGTCGCGCAGAATGCGCGCCGCAATCGCGCCGGCCAGCGCCTCGCGGGCCGGGGCGGGTTCGAACACGGTTCCCGGCGGCGCCCGGTCGGCGCCCGGCGGCAGCGCATCGAAAGCGGAGACCGGGCCGCCGGCGATGAAGCCGGGTTCGCCGTCGACAAGCCCCACCATGCGTTCGCGCCAGCCTTCCACGGTCCGGACGATCTGGCGCGCCGGCAGCGCATCGAACAGTTCGTTGGCGATGAGCACGAGCGGGAGCGCCGGCGCTTCATCCAATGTCGCGATCCAGGCGAGACCCTGCTCGCCGGCAAGGCGCTTGCGCTGTTCGGCCTGCAACGCCGGGCTGGTTTCGGTCAGGAATACACATGCCGCGGCGCGAAAATCAGGATTGATGCGTGCGGCGGCGCGCAGCATGTCCGCCATCAGCGTGCCGCGGCCGGGGCCGATCTCGATAAATGCGAAGGGGGCCGGTCGGCCAAACTCGCGCCAACAGGAGACGGCCCATGCGCCGATCAGTTCGCCGAACATCTGGCTCACCTCCGGCGCGGTGATGAAATCGCCAGACCGCCCGAAAGGCTGGCGCGCCCTGTAGTAGCCTTCGCGCGGGTCTGCCAGGCAAAGCGCCATGAATTGCGCGACCGGCATTGGCCCGTCGGCGTCGACCATCGCGCGGATGCGCCGCTTCAGCGGCGTTTCGACATTTTCAGGCGGCATCGGCTTTCGGCGCGCTCGTCATCGCCCACAGCCCGAGCGCCAGCATCGGCAGCGACAGCACCATGCCCATGGTGAGCCAGCCGCCATACAGGTAGCCGAGTTGCGCATCCGGTTGGCGTACGAATTCGACCGCGATGCGACTGATCGCATAACCGGCGACAAACGCGCCGGAGACAAAACGCGGCGCCTTCAGCTTCATCGCCTTGTGGGTGAGCAGGCGCAATACGAGAAGCAGCACGACGCCTTCCAGCGCAGCCTCGTAAAGCTGGCTTGGATGGCGCGGCAAATCGCCACCATTCGGGAACAAGACGCCCCAAGGAAGGTCGGTCGTCCGGCCCCACAGTTCGGCATTGATGAAATTGGCGAGGCGACCGAAAAACAGGCCGATCGGCGCGACGGCCGCGATCACGTCGAACAGCGACCACAGCGGTAGGCCTCGCGAGCGGGCAAGCCAGATCTCCGCGATGGTGGTGCCGGCGAGCCCGCCGTGGAAGCTCATGCCGCCGGACCAGATGGCGATGATCGAGGCCGGGTCTGCTGCAAAGCGCGCGAAATCGTAGAACAGCACATAGCCGAGCCGGCCGCCGAGTACGATACCGAGCACCGCCCAGACGAGGAAATCGTCGAGATCGACCGGTTGCATCGGCGCTGCGCCGCCGCGCCACAGCCGGCCGTTGGCGACGATCACGCGCATAGCGCCAGCCGAGCAGGATGCCGGCGACATAGGCAAGACCGTACCAGCGCAGCGCAATCGGGCCGATCTGCACGATGACAGGGTCGATATCGGGGAACGCCAACGCCAGTGCGGGAAGCAGCGCCATAGCGGCGTTTTCAGCTAGCATGAGCATGTTCCTGGCGATTCGACGCGGACTCTGGCCAAGCGACATGGCGCGGTCAAGACGGATGCGGCGATGGCCCGCCTTGCGTGGACGCGCGGCTGCTCCTATCTGCGTCTCCTGACCGGAGAACACGTCATGACCACAGGCTCAAACCGCATTCTCGACGATTTCGCCAAGCTGATGACCGACGCCGCCGGCGCGGCGCAAGGCGTGAAGCGCGAGATGGAAACCGCCTTCCAGGCGCAGGCCGAGCGATGGCTCAATCGCATGGATATCGTCCAGCGCGAGGAATTCGAGGCCATGCGCGAGATAGCCACACGCGCCCGCGACGAGAATGAGGCGCTGAAGGCGCGCATCGAGGCGCTGGAAGCGCGCCTCGCCGCGATCGACGGCGGAAAGACAGGCTGACACGCCGCGCCCCGCTGTCGGGCAAGCGGCTGCGATTTTCGGTGCGGTGGCGACGGCATGGCGGGGCGCAGCGCCGGGTGCGCGACGTTTTGGCGACAAGAACCCTCGCCTTTATCCACAGGCCCCAGAACGCGAATTCGCCTTGCGCCAGAGTCGGTTAGATTCAACGGCGGAATCGGATCGTGAAGCGCTCTCCACAGCAATTGTCGCGATTTTCGCGCCGGGGCTTTTCAGCCGACTCCCGATAACTACACTGAAATCATTCGCTGATTCGCCGGTGGGCGAAAGGCGTGAAGGGCAGGCGCCCTTCGGGTTCCAGTTGAGCGTGTAAGCGTGACACTCACCGGCGCGACAGCCGCGCCGGCAACGCAAAAGGATTCGAGGCCGACATGAGCCTTGCGGAAATCGAGATCGAACGCGACCTGCACCCCATCGACGTGATCGAGCAGGTGGCGATGATCAACGACTGGAATTTCGAGCGCACCGCCGATGACGAGATCGCACTCGCCGTCGAGGGCCACTGGACCAACTACCACATCTCCTACGCCTGGATGGAGGATCACGAATCGCTGCACTTTGCCTGCGCCTTCGACGCCAAGGTGATGGAGCCGCGCATGGGAGAGACGCTGCGCCTGCTGTCGCTGATCAACGAGCAGTTGCTAATGGGCCATTTCGACCTGTGGGAGCAGGAGGGCGCGATCATGTTTCGCCAGACACTGCTGCTTTCCGGCGGGGCAGAGCCGACGCCGCAACAGGTTGAGGTGCTGCTGGCCGGCGCAATCGAGACCTGCGAATGCTACTTCCAGGCCTTCCAGTACGTGCTGTGGTCCGGCCTCAACGCGAAGGACGCGCTCGCTTCGGTGCTGTTCGAGACCGTTGGCGAGGCGTGATGGTTGCGAAGAACTGCCCATGAGCGAAGCCGCGCAGCAGATCACCTATGATGATTTCCTCAAGGTCGACATCCGCGTCGGCACGATTGTGTCCGTCGAGCCGTTTCCCGAGGCGCGCAAGCCCGCCTGGAAACTGGCGATCGACTTCGGGCCGCAGATCGGCATGAAACGCTGCTCGGCGCAGATCACCGGGCATTAACAGCCCGCCGAGCTGATCGGCCGGCAGGTGATGGCAGTGGTGAATTTCCCGCCGCGCCAGATCGGCAAGTTCATGAGCGAGGTGCTGACGCTTGGCTTTGCCGACGAAGCCGGCGCGGTGGTGCTGGCCGGGCCTGAACGCGCCGTGCCGAACGGCGCAAGGATGCATTGAGGGCGGGCGGCGCCTTTCCCTCCCCTGTCACGCAACGTGATACACACATGTCGAAGATGGCGTGTTTTCGCCAATTACCCCCCTCTGTCCTGCCGGACATCTCCCCCGCAAGGGGGGAGAATGGCCCCGTCGCGAACGCCTTCGCCCGCATTGCGACGGTTGCGCCAAGCGCAAACGGTTCGAAGTGAGGCTTGGAGCGACCCGCGATCCATTCTCCCCCCTTGCGGGGGAGATGTCCGGCAGGACAGAGGGGGGTGTCGAAACGGGATGTGTGAATGTCGTAGCCTGTCACGGGAGGGTCCGGCTGAAAGCCGGGGGTTGGGTGGCGTCAGCTTGTTCCCGCGCACCCATCCATCCCAACATACCCCTCCGGCCCTTCGGGCCACCTCCCTCTCAACAGGTGGAGGAAAGGGCCGCGCCAGGGCCATCCGCGCCCCTTGCCATTGCGCCGCCAAACCGCCATCTTCGGTTGAGCGAGACGGGCGGGAAAGGCGATGGCGGAACGGCTGAAGTTTTCCGGCGAAGGCGATCTGCGGAATTGGCTTGAAGGCAAGCCGGCGGGCTGGGCGCAAGCGATCGCGCTGAGGGCGGCGCTGCGCGTTTTGCCCTTCGTGGCGCGTGCGTTCGAAAGCGAGCGCCTCGACCTGCGACACAAGCACCAATTGACACTGCAGTCGTTCCGGGCCACCACGTTTTCGTGGGCTGTGGCCCATGTGCCAGCCCGCGAAAACGCCGCCGCCGCCGCCGCCGCCGCCGCCGCCGCCGCCGCCGCCTACGCCGCCGCCGCCGCCGCCGCCGCCGCCGCCTACGCCGCCGCCGACGCCGACTTGTGGTACGCTGTTTCGCGCGACGCCGAGTCGCTGGCCGATGGAATCAAGCCGGAAAAGCTGGCCAATGCCGCTTTGTGGCCGGGCGGCGCGCCGGACTGGTTTGCGGCCGAACGGCGGCGGCAATCGGAAACCCTGCGCGCCGACGATGCCGGCTGGACAGTCTGGCTCGACTGGCATGCCGCCCGCGTCAAGGGCCGCTACATGGCCGGCCTCGGCCGCGAGGGCGAGTTGGCGCTGATCGACTGGCTGCTGGAAAAAGGTAATAAGTGGTGGGACGGCGATGTCGCCGCCATCAATGCCGAAATCGCGGGATTCGTCGAAGCCGAGCGGGCGAGGCGGAAGAAGCCGCCAAAGGAGGCGGGGAAAGCCGGCGCAACGCCGGTGGACCCGCAGTCGACTCAACCGCCCGAAGCGCAGAAACAGGCCGCGCTTCGTTTCGGCGGCGATGCCGACACCCCCATCGATGTCGAACTCACACTGGATTCGCCGCAACTAGCCGACGATCCAGACGCTCGCGACCGCCATGCCGAGGCCCGCCGGATGGCGGAACGGCTGATCGGGTTGTTCGATCCCAATGAGCGCGGCGCGAATGCGGTTCGTGAACTGATCGAAGATGCCCAGCACTACCGTCAGGCGCTTGGCAACGCACCGAAAGAGGCACGCGCCGATCTCGCTGTCGTGCGTGGCGACGCCCTGCGCGGAATTCTGGCCACGCAGCGAAATCGCGACGATTTTTCCGATCTCGCGCCGATTTCCGATAAGTATCTGCAGGCGCTGGATCGTGTGACGAAAGCGCACAATGCCTATGTCAGCCTCGACCCGGTGCTTGCCGCCAAGGATGAAGGGCTGCTGGGTCCGGATGCGCGCAAGGTTCTCGCGCGCCCCGACGAATCGAATGCTGCTATTGCCGATGCGGTCGACAAGGGGGCGGCGGAACCGGCCGTGGCGGATGTCATGGCGGAGGAAGCGCGCGTCGCACCCGCCGAACCGTCGCCCGATGACCGACGCAGCCGCCGTTACTCCGAGAGCGCCAAGAACTTTGCCCGCGAGGCGCTGGCGCGCGGGCGCCAATTCGCCATTCGGGTCTGGCGAAACAAGGGCCGAATTGCGGTTGTTGGAGGTGGAGCGCTCATTGCAGTCGCCAAATGGATACTCGCCAACGAAGCCTGGCTGCTGAAAACCTTTGCCGACAATCCCGCAATGCTGGAAACCATCACGAGAATCGTCGAATTTCTCAAGACACTGCCGCTGCTCTGATCTGGGGCATCGTGCGAAAAGGTTCGAGCAGCTGGGGAAGCGCTGCAACACGGGGGCTTTCCCTCCCCCTTGTGGGGAGGGTCCGGCCGAAGGCCGGGGGTGGGGGTAGGGGCTGGTCAACAAACCGGAAGATCTTGCCTCACTTTTTCAAGCGTGTTGCGGCGGCCCTCACCCCCACCCCGCGGCTTTGCCACCACCCCCCCCCCAGCGGGGACGGAAGAACCCCAGTTAAGTCCCCCCCGGCTCCAGCC
>CALMYO010000142.1 GCA_937873685.1 uncultured Paracoccaceae bacterium | reverse complement strand
ACGATCTTTGTCGGCGAGGCCATCGGGATTGAACTTGTCCCATCGGCCCCCGCGCGCCCGGCGCTGCGGCTGGTCGCCCGCGAGCGGGAGGCGCTCCATGCCTGACCGCGCGACGGCCTTCCTCGGCGCATTCCTGCTGTCGGCCGCGCCGGCATTTGCCGGCGATGCGCTGGAAAACCTCGTGCGGCAGGATTGCGGCTCCTGCCACGGCATCACGCTGAAGGGCGGGCTTGGCCGGCCGATCACGGTGCAGGCGCTGGCCGACTGGGATGCGGAGACCGTGGCGCAGGTGGTGCTGAACGGCATGCCGGGCACGGCGATGCCTGGCTGGGCCGGCGTCATCTCGGAAGTTGAAGCCCGCGCCATCGCCGAAGGCTTGAAGAAGGGAACATTCCAATGAAAGCCCTGCTCGCCGCCCTTTCGCTGGCGCTTGCCATTCTCGCGACGCCGGTTGTCGCCGAGCCTGAGCTGCGCGGCACCGGCGATCTCGGCGTGATCATCGAACGAGCCAGCGGCTCGGCGCTGATCGTGGAAACGACGGGCCATTCGAAGCTTGCGCGCGTGGAAGGGCTCGGCGATGTCAGCCACGCCTCGGTGGTCTTCTCGCGCGACGAGCGCTTCGCCTATGTTTTCGGGCGCGATGGCGGCCTGTCGAAGGTCGACCTGCTGGAACAGAAGATCGTCAAACGCATCGTGCAAGCGGGAAACGCCATCGGCGGCGCGATCTCGGATGACGGGACGCTGGTCGCCGTTTCCAACTACGAACCCGGCGGCGTGCGGGTGTTCGACGCCGCAACGCTGGAGATGGTCGCCGACATCCCCGCCGCCTTTGGCGATGACGGCGCGCTTTCGAAAACCATAGGCCTGGTCGACCTGCCCGGCCGCGCCTTTGCGTTCTCGCTGTGGGACGCAGGCGAGACCTGGATCGCCGATTTTTCCGGCGGCAACGATCCGCAGATCACTCGCATCCGCGACATCGGCGCAAATCCCTACGACGCGCTGGTGACCGGCAACGGCCGGCACTACATTGCCGGCCTGTTTGGCGAAGGCGGCCTGGCGCATGTCGACCTGTGGGCGGCCGAACCGAAAGCGACGCGCATCCTGCCCGGATACCGCAAGGCCGATCCAGCGCTGCCCGTCTACAAGATGCCGCATCTGGAAGGGTGGGCTGAGGCCGACCGCGTGTTTGTTTTGCCGGCAATCGGCCGCCACGAGGTGTTGCTGCTCGACGCGGCGACATTCGTGCCCGCCGGCTCGATTCCCGTGCATGGCCAGCCGGTCTTCGCCATGGCGCGGCCGGATGGCAGGCAGGTCTGGGTCAATTTCGCGCCGCCGCACAACGACACGGTGCAGGTGATCGACATACCGTCGCGGACAATCGTCGCCACGCTGAAGCCCGGCCCGGCAGTGCTGCACATGGAGTTTGCGCCGCGCGGCCACGAGGTTTGGCTGTCGGTGCGCGACGCCGACGAGGTGCAGATGTGGAACACACGCACGCTGAGGAAAGTGGCCACACTGCCGGCATTGAAGCCGAGCGGCATCTTCTTCACCGCCCGCGCCCATCGCACGGGGCTGTGAGATGACTGTCTCGCGCGCCATACCGGACCCTGTTTCGCTGGAATTTCGGCTGCTCAACGGCTGGCAACGCGGCTTCCCGCTGACGCGGACGCCGTTCGCACATATTGCCGCAACAGAAGGCGTGACCGAAGCCGATGTTCTGACAGCGTTCAGGCGGCTTGGTGCGGACGGTTTCCTGTCGCGCATCGGCGCGATTGTCGCCCCGAATGTCGTCGGCGCGTCGACGCTGGCCGCAATGGCGGTTCCGCCAGGCCGGGTGGAGCAAGTGGCGGCACTGGTCAATGCCGAGCCTTGCGTCAATCACAATTACGAGCGCGAGAACCGGCTGAACCTTTGGTTCGTCGCCGCTGCGCCGGATGAGGCCACGCTCGCCGCCACGCTGGCGCGGATCGAATCGCGCTCCGGGCTTGCAGTTCGCGATCTGCGGCTGCGCCGGCCGTTCCATCTCGATCTCGGTTTCAGCCTCAACGGTCCGGCGGCGGGGAAACTCGCACCCAGCGCCATCGACGCTTCGGCACTCCAGCCCGGCGACACGGCCATCCTGGCGGCAATCGAGGACGGTGTGCCGGTCGTCGCGCGCCCGTTCGCGGCCGTCGCGACGATAGTGGACCGGGACGAGACGGAAATCATGCAACGCCTGTCCGCGTTGCTGGTTGCCGGCATCATCCGCCGTTTCGGCGTCATTGTGCGCCATCGCGCGCTCGGCATCGCCGCCAACGCCATGGCGGTGTGGGACGTCGCCGACAGCGATGTTGAACGCTTGGGATCCGCATTTGCAGCAGAACCCGGCGTGACGCTGTGCTACGCCCGCGACCGCGCCTTCGACTGGCTTTACAACCTTTACTGCATGGTGCATGCGCGGCAGCGTGCCCAGGCACAGAAAACAATTAGCTGGCTCAACTCTATTGCCGGTGAAGCTGCGCGTTCCAGTGACGTGCTGTTTTCCACCCGTTGCTTCAAGCAGACCGGCGCACGCTTTGCGCCGGCAAGGCGGGCGGCATGACCCTCACCGAGACCGACCGCCTGTTGCTGAACCGCCTCCAGGACGGTGTGCCCGCCTCGCGGCGACCATTCGCCCGGCTTGCGGCAGAAACCGGCATGAGCGAGCGAATAATCGCCGACAAGGTCCGCGATTGGCTGGACAGTGGCTTGCTCACCCGCTTCGGGCCGATGTTCAACGCCGATCGCATGGGTGGCGCGTTCTGTTTGTGCGCCATCGCGGCGCCGGAAGAGCGCTTCGATGCTGTCGCCGATATCGTCAACGGCTTTGCCGAGGTCGCGCACAACTACCGGCGCGAACACCGTCTCAACATGTGGTTCGTGCTGGCGACCGAGACGAGGGAAGCCATCGACCGGACATGCCGCGCCATTGAAGCAGCAACCGGCCTTGAAGTGCTCGCATTCCCGAAGGAGGCGGAGTATTTCGTCGGCTTCAGGGTGGCCGCATGAATGGACTCGATGTCATCGACCGGGCCATCGTGGCAGCGCTGCAGTCCGGGCTTCCGCCAGAGGTCGAGCCGTGGGAAGCGGTCGGCCGCAAGGCGGGACTTGCAGCTGACCTGGTGCTGGCGCGGGTCGATGCAATGATCGAGGCAGGTGTCATTCGCCGCATCGCCGCCGCGCCGAACCATTACAAACTCGGCCTTGTCGCCAACGGCATGTCAGTCTGGGATGTCGAGGACAGCGAGGTTGACGCAATCGGCGCACGCGTCGCCGCGCTCGACTTCGTAAGCCATTGCTATCGCCGTCCGCGGCGCCTGCCCCACTGGCCGTTCAACCTTTTCGCCATGTTGCACGGCGCAACCCGCAATGAAGTCGAGAAAAAGCGCGTGATCGTGCGGTCACTGATCGGCGCGGCCTGCGGCAGCGACGACATCCTGTACTCGACAAAAATCCTGAAGAAAACCGGATTCCGGTTAGCCGGCTGAGGAAACACCATGTTTCGCCTGACCCACTATCTCAAAGAACTGCTTGACCCGACGCCGCCCGGCCCGCATCGCCAGCCGCCGGGACCGGTGGTGATCTGGAACCTGATCCGCCGCTGCAACCTGCTGTGCAAGCATTGCTATTCGATTTCCGGCGACGTGGATTTTCCGGGCGAACTGTCCACGGCGGAAGTCTTCACAGTGATGGACGACCTCAAGCGCTTCCGCGTGCCGGTGCTGATCCTCTCCGGCGGCGAACCGCTGCTGCGCCCCGACATCTTCGACATCTCGGCAAGGGCCAAGCAACTCGGCTTCTATGTCGGGCTCTCCAGCAACGGCGTGCTGATCGACGACGACAACGCGCTTCGCATCCACGACGCCGGCTACGATTACGTCGGCATCTCGCTCGACGGCATCGGCGCGGTGCATGACCGTTTCCGCGGCATGGAGGGCGCATTCGACGCCTCGCTCGCCGCGGTGCGGCGGCTGAAGGCGTTTGGCGTCAAGGTCGGGCTTCGCTTCACCATGACGATGGACAATGCGCGCAATCTGGAGGCGCTGCTCGACCTTTGCGACGAGGAGGGTGTCGACAAGATCTACCTGTCGCATCTGGTCTATGCCGGGCGCGGCAACAAGAACCGCGGCGACGATGCGCACTGGGCGGTGACGCGCGAGGCGATGGACCTGCTGATCGCGCGTGCACTGGCCGACATCGAAAACGGATCGGGCCGCGAATATGTGACCGGCAACAACGATGCCGACGGCGTCTATCTTCTGCACTTCGCGCGCGCCCGTTTTCCCCGCACGGCCGGGCACCTGGAGACGCTGCTGGAGCTGTGGGGCGGCAATGCCTCCGGCGTCAACATCGCCAACATCGACAATCTCGGCAACGTCCACCCCGACACGTTCTGGTGGCACTACACGCTCGGCAATGTGCGTGAACGGCCGTTCTCGCAGATCTGGCCGGATACGTCCGATCCGGTCATGGCGGGGCTGAAACAGCGGCCGCGGCCGGTGAAGGGCCGCTGCGGCGAATGTTCCTTCAAGTCGATCTGCGGTGGCAACACGCGGGTGCGCGCGCTGCAACTGACCGGCGATCCCTGGGCGGAGGATCCCGCCTGCTACCTCACCGATGCCGAGATCGGCCGTGCTTCGCCCGGCGCGGCAGAACGACTCACGGTGCGGCCATTCAGGGGAGTGCGCCATGAAGCGCCGCATCGTTACGTCTAGTTTTATTCTCATTGCCGCACTGCTGGTGCTTGGCGCAAAGGCGCGTTCGGAGCCGGCGACGATCTATGCCGGGCAATGCGCCTCCTGCCACGGCGAGACGCGTCTTGGCGGAACAGGTCCGGCGCTGATTCCCGAAACGCTTGGCCGCATGAAGGCAGATGCGATCGCCGACACGATTCGCAACGGCCGCGTGCAGACCCAGATGCCGGCCTTTGCGGAGACCCTGTCGCCCGAAGACATCGAGGCACTTGCGGCCTACGTGAAATCGCCGCTCGGCTTTGCGCCGCAATGGAGCGAGGCCGACATCGCCGCAAGCCGCATCGACAACCCGGACTACCGGCCGGCCAACAAACCACTGTTTGCCGCCGACCCGATGAACCTGTTCATCGTGGTGGAAACCGGCGACCACCACGCGACATTGCTCGACGGCGACCGGTTCGAGCCGATCGCCCGCTTCCCGACCCGCTTTGCCCTGCATGGCGGGCCAAAATACTCGCCCGACGGACGCTTCGTCTATTTCATGTCACGCGACGGCTGGGTGACGAAGTACGATATCTGGTCGATGCAGCAGGTCGCCGAGGTGCGTGCGGGCCTGAACAGCCGCAACATCGCGTTGTCGCGTGACGGTCGCCACATTGCCGTCGCCAATTACCTGCCGAACACGCTGGTGATCCTTTCGGCGCAAGACCTCTCGGTGGAGCGTATCTTCGAGGCGGTCGATGCAAAGGGCGCGCCATCGCGTGTTTCGGCCGTCTACCAGGCGCGGCCGCGCGACAGTTTCATCGTCGCGCTGAAGGATGCGCCGGAACTGTGGGAAATCGCCACCGATCCCGATGCGAAGCCGGTCCATACCGGCTTCGTGCATTCCTTTGAAAAGGGAATGGAGGAGGCGCTTGCGGTGGAGAAAGGCCTGTTTGCCCGCCGTCGCATCGCGCTTTCCGCGCCGCTGGACGATTTCTTCTTTTCGCCAGACTATTCCAACCTGATCGGATCGTCGCGCGACGGTGACCGCGGCGTCGTGGTCAACCTGCATGTCGGGCGCGAGATTGCCGAGATCCCCCTGCCCGGCCTGCCGCATCTCGGCTCTGGCATCAGCTGGATGTGGCAGGGCCGCCGCGTGATGGCAACGCCGCACCTGAAGGAAGCGCGCATCTCCATCATCGCGATGGACGACTGGAGCGTGGTGAAGACCATACCCACATTCGGACCCGGTTTCTTCATGCGCTCGCACGACAATTCGGAGCATGTGTGGGCCGACGTTTTCTTCGGCCCGAACCGCGACGTCATGCATGTGATCGACAAGCAGACGCTGGAGATCGTGGCGACACTGCGCCCGGAGCCCGGGAAGACTGCCGCCCATGTGGAATTCGACCGAAACGGCCGCCACGCGCTCGTCTCGCTTTGGGAGGATGACGGCGCGCTGATCGTCTACGACGACAAGACACTGAAGGAAATCAAGCGCTTGCCGATGCGCAAGCCGTCCGGGAAGTACAATGTCTGGAACAAGATCAATTTCGAGGATGGCACCAGCCACTGACCTCGCAGCGACAGGCGCCGGGATGGCGTTTGTCGGTACGCCGGTCTGCCTGATCGCCGCCCACGGCGAACGCGGCGGCGCGCGCGACAACAGGCGCTTGCTCGCGATTGGCGCAGCGGCGCAGGCGCTGTTGCCGGGCGCGGACATCCGGTGCGGGGTGCTGTCGGGCGAACCGTCGATCGAGACCGTGCTCGCCGATGCCGAAGGCCGGGCGATCATCATTGCGCCGCTGTTCATGTGTGCGGGCTACTTCACCGAAACCGCCCTGCCGCAAAGGCTTGCCGAAACCGGACATGTGGCTGAGATCCTTCCCCCGGTCGGCGAAACGCCGGAATTCGTGCGCCTGGCGGCCGGGATGGTGCTGGAGCGGGGGGTGCACGGCCTGCGGGTGGTGGCGCATGGTTCCGCCAGGGACCGCCGCTCGCGGCGCGCAGCGGAACGCTTCGCCGCCGGTCTCTGCGCCCGGTCCGGCATCGCCACGCCGCCATGCGCCTATCTCGAGGAACCGCCCTTCGCGGCGGAAGCGGTGGAAGCCTTGCCGAAAGGTGGAGCGATCATGGGCCTGTTTGCCGGCGCCGGCTTGCATGGCGCCGAGGACTGCCGGCGGCTGATCACGGAAAGCGGACGCGACGACATCGTATTGCTGACGCCGTGCGATGACGTTGCGGCGATAGGCCGGATCGTCTCGGTCATGTTTCTGCAGGCGTTGTTGAGCAGGAACGGCGCAAATCAGACGCCGAAGCGGGACATTGCACCGTCGAAGCCCCAGGCTACAGCCGCATAGCCCGGAAACGACGCGAGCGTTGCAGCAATCTCCCGCACGTCGAGCAGGATGAACGCGGTGGACAGGCCGTCCGCAATCGCTGCCGACGGACCCCGAACCGAGACCTGCGCCTGACGGGCGGACGCTTCGCCGCTGCGCGGATCGATGATGTGGCAAAATCCGCCCACCTGTCCGGCCAGCGTGGCAGCGGAGGTTGCAACCGCGCCATCGGTCACGTGCCAAGCGAAAGGCGGGCCGCCTTCTGCAGGCATAGTGGTTTCGATGCGCCACGGCCGCCCCTGCGGATGACCGCCGGCGGCAGCGAACTCGCCGGCATTAATCAGCACGTTTGCAAAGCCTTGCGCGCGCAGCAGCGCCGCGATGGCGTCGGCAATGTAACCTTGCGCAACCCCGTTCAGCGTCAAAGCCATGCCTGGACGCGCGAAACGGATGACGTCGTCATCGAATTCCACCCTGGCAAAACCGGTGCGTGAACGGGCGGTGCGCAGCGCAGCGACGCCCGCCGGCCGGCCGTTGGTTGCTTCCGAGGCGCGCAGCAGCCACAAGGGCTGGACCGTTGGATCGAATGTGCCGGCAGTTGCGTGATGCAGCGCCGTGCAAAGCGACAGCAGGTCGACGAGTTCGGACTGCGGCCGCCGCAGGACGCCGTCGCGGTTCAGCATCGCAAGCGCGCTGCCGGGCCGCCACAGGCTGAACACGCGCTCGAGCCTGCCGATCTCTGCAGAGGTCGTTGTGAATACCGCTTCGATACGTCGGACATCGTCTGCCGCCAGAACGATGCTTGCTTCGGCCCCAAGCGCTGTCCCGGTCCACCTGAATAGGCGAGATTGCGCGCGCCCCGGCGTGGCCATGGCGAGCGCCGCCAACCCTGCGGTGACAACAAAGCGACGCCGGTTCACGTGTTTATCCTCCGCGCAGAATGGGAAACTGCGATTTCACGATGGGCTGCTTGCGGCGTGGGCGAATTGACGAACGTCAAAACGCACAAAAGGGCGCGCCGGTTGGCAGTCGCAATGCCGGTGTTTTGCGTCTGTT
Source organism: uncultured Paracoccaceae bacterium (assembly GCA_937873685.1). Classification (GTDB taxonomy): domain Bacteria; phylum Pseudomonadota; class Alphaproteobacteria; order Rhizobiales; family Rhizobiaceae; genus CALMYO01. The sequence goes on along the minus strand of CALMYO010000142.1, from coordinate 27,062 downwards.
GGGCAGCGGCCGCTACACGGAGCGGCGGAAAGCTCAGCCCGTATTGGCGATCGAAACCTCGACCGCGTGCAGGAAGGAGCGCGCCGAGGATCGGGCTGAAAGCAGCAGGAACGAATCTTGTCCGGTACGCAGGACCATCACGCCGAGATGCTCCATCACCGTGCGGGCGACATCGCCGACCGAAAATACTTTCGGGTGCAGGTCGAGGGGGCAGATGCGCTCCAGCGCCGCGCGCGACCGCGGGCCGGAGATTTCCAGCGCCACGAAGGCGTCACTCTGATCGGTGACATAGGCCGCGCCGCCGAGCCTCGCTGCGATGAACGCTTCGGCGTCTGGCGTGCTGCGGGTCATCAGCACAAAGGCCTGGTCGGGTCCGAGCCGCAGCAGCCTCTCGGTCCCGTCAGATGAGAGCGCCGTATGGCCGGACTCCGGCAGCGCGGTTCCAAACGCCGCTTCGATGGCGCCTGTCGCCGCCGCCTCGCCGCCGCGCGGCAAGGCGAGCGCAACGAGGGCGAGGTCCGGCATCTCGCGCAGTGTCACGCCATCGAATGCCCTGTGGTACCCGCCAAGCGCGGGCGCAGCGGTGAGACGGTAGTCAGCCACGCAGCCGTTCTCCTTGCGGATCGAGGAAATGCGGCGAAACGATCTCGACATCGACATCGCCGCCCTTTGCCGGGCTGTAGGCGCGAACCACTTCGCCGATGCGTTCATGCCCGCGCTTGATGAAGCCGAGGCCGATTGCATGGCCAAGCGATGGCGACCAGGCGACCGAGGTCATCCAGCCCTGATCGTTCGCCATGTTGGCGACGTCCCCCTTGTTGAGGAAATGCGCGCCGGCGGTCAGCGGTCGTGTGCGATCCACCGGCACAAAACCGACCAGGCGAATGGCGTCGTCGCGCAGCAGTTCCGACCTCTGCGACAGCACCTTGCCGATGCAATCCTTGGTCTTGCTCACAAACCCGTCCATGCCGAGATTGAGCGCCGTTGTCTGGCCGTTGATCTCGTTGCCGGTCGGGTGGCCCTTCTCGATGCGCATCACGTTCAGCGCCTCAAGGCCGTAAGGCGTAGCGCCGAACTCCGCGCCGGCCTGCACAAGCACCTCGAACATCGCATTTCCGTAGCGCGCCTGCACCGCGATCTCGTAGGCTAGTTCGCCGGAAAACGAGATGCGGAACAGCCGCGCCGGAACGCCATCGCACACGGTAACGGCGCCGCAGGCCATGAACGGAAACGACTCATTGGAGAGGTCGAAGCCTTCATCGACCAGCTTTTGCAGCAGCTTGCGGGAATTCGGTCCGGCCACCGCGTATTGCGCCCATGCGTCGGTGATCGACACCAGATGGACGTCGAGTTCCGGCCAAAGGCACTGGCGGGCAAATTCCAGCTGGCGGAACACGAGCACGGCATTGGCCGTGGTGGTGGTCATCACATAGTGGTTTTCGCCGAGCCGCGCGGTGGTGCCGTCGTCATAGGCCATGCCGTCCTCGCGCAGCATCAGACCGTAGCGCACCTTGCCGACCGGGAGCTTCGACCAGGCGTTGGTATAGACGCGGTTGAGGAATTCCGCCGCATCGCGGCCCTTGATGTCGATCTTGCCGAGCGTGGAAACGTCGCAGATGCCGACCGAATTGCGGGTCGTCACGACTTCGCGGTCTACGCTGTCGCGCCACCCCTCCTCGCCGGGACGGACAAACCATTCCGCGCGCAGCCAAGCGCCCGACTCCACGAAGGATGCGCCGTTCGCTTTGGCCCATTCGTGGCCGGGCGTCAGCCGGTACGGGCGGAAATCCTTGCCACGCGCGCGTCCGGCCAGGGCGCCAATCGGCACCGGCGTATAGGGCGGGCGGAAGATGGTCGTGCCGGTTTCGGGAATCGTCTTTCCCGTAGCCTCGGCCAGGATGGCCAGCGCCACCACGTTCGACGTCTTGCCCTGGTCTGTCGCCATGCCGAGCGTGGTGTAACGCTTCATCAGTTCGACGGAGCGGAAGCCCTCGCGATTGGCGAGCTTGATGTCCTTTGTCGTGACGTCGTTCTGCAGGTCGACGAAGGCGCGCGCTCGACTTTCGCCCACATGCCAGAAGGGAGTGACCTCGCGCGGCTCGTCCTCCGCTTTGGGCAGGGAAATCTTCGCCACGTTGAAACCGAGATCGCCAGCGACGGAACCAGCGATCTGCGCACCCTCGGCAAGCGCAGCCGCCAAGGTCAGCGTTCCGTTCGCCGCGCCAGCGACCGCCATGCCGGCCGGCAGGTCGCCGCCGGGCACGAAGGCGGCGATGTCCTCGCGCCAAACCGGCCGGCCGCGCTGGTGGCAAGTGAGCTGCACATTCGGGTTCCAGCCGCCGGAAACGGCGAGGCATTCGGCGTCGATCGTCGTTCCATCGGCCAATCTGACCGCGCTCAGGCCCTTGCGCCCGGCCGTATCGACCACTCGTCCGCCCATGACGATCCGCGCGCCGGGAATTTGCGCCGGCGCCGCACCTGAACGGGTGTCGATCACGGCAGTCACGTGAACACTCTTTGCGGCAAGATCGGCGGCCGTGCGCCAGCCATCGTCGTTGTTGGTGAACACCGCCACGGTCTTGCCCGGCGCCACGCCGAACCGGTTGACATAGGCACGCACCGCGGCGGCCAGCATCACGCCCGGGCGGTCATTATCACCGAAGGCAATTGCCCGCTCGGTGGCGCCGGCGGCCAGGATGGCGCGCCGCGCATAGATACGCCACAGGATCTGGCGCGGCTTGCCGCCCGATGCCGGCAGATGGTCGGTACAGCGCTCGAGCGCGCCATGGATGCCGTGGTCGAAAGCGCCATACACCGTGGTGCGGGTCATCAGCCGCACATTGGACATCGAGCCGAGTTCGGCGATCGCCTCAGCCGCCCAGTGCGCTCCGGCGCGCCCGTCCAGTTCCAGCGTCTCGGCGTTGAGCCGCCCGCCGGGCAGGAAATCCTCGTCGGCGAGGATCACCCGCGCGCCACTGCGCGCTGCGGTGAGCGCCGCCGCCAGTCCCGCCGGCCCTGCGCCGATCACCAGCAGGTCGCAATGCAGAAAACCCTTGTTATAGATATCGGGATCCTCGCGCATCGACAGCCGGCCAAGCCCGGCGGCGCTGCGGATCAGCGGCTCGTAGACCTTTTCCCAGAAGGCTTTCGGCCACATGAAGGTCTTGTAGTAGAAGCCTGCCGAGAGGAATGGCGAGAACAGGTCGTTTACCGCCATCCAGTCGAATTCGAGCGAACCGCGGTGGTTCTGGCTGGTCGCCGAAAGCCCGTCGAACAGTTCGACCATCGTGGCGCGGGTGTTCGGCTCCTGATGCGCGCCAGCGCGCAGTTGCACCAGCGCGTTCGGCTCTTCCGAGCCGGCGGTGAAGATGCCGCGCGGGCGGTGATACTTGAAGCTGCGCGCCACCAGGCGCCTTCCGTTCGCCAGCAACGCCGAGGCGAGCGTGTCGCCGAAATGACCTTGCATCGCCTCGCCGTTGAAGGTGAAGGCAAGGGTGCGGGAGCGGTCGACCAGCCCGCCGGCGATGCGATTGACCTGGTTCATGCGCCACGCCCCCGGACCAGAGCCACGTCGCGGGCGAGTTCCACCTTGCTGATCTCGTGCGTCAGCGTGTTGCGCGTCACCACCAGCCAGGAGCGGTCGCCATATTCGTGATACCACAGTTCGCGATGCTCACCGGCCGGATTGTCGCGCAGATAGGCGTATTCATGGAAGCGCTCCTGCGCATCGATCGCCGCCGGATCGGGCCGGTCGATCAGCGACGCATCGCCGTGATAGACAAATTCGCAGGCGTCGCGAGGGCCGAGCAGCGGGTGGTCGATGATCATGGCGCGACTCGTATCAATGCAGGTTCGGTTGGGCGCCAGCGCCCCGTTCGTCGATCATGTGGCCGCGGCGGAAGCGATCGAGCCGCATTTCGGTCGCGGTCGGATGCGGTTCGTCGCGGGCCAGCAGATGGGCGTAGCAATAGCCCGAAGCCGGCGTCGCCTTGAAGCCACCATAACACCAGCCGCCGTTGAAATAGAGCCCGTCGATGTGGGTCTTGTCGATGAAGGGCGAGCCGTCCATCGACATGTCCATCACCCCGCCCCAGCTGCGCAGCAGCCGGGCGCGGCCGATCATCGGCATGATTGCCATGCCGCCTTCGGCAACATCCTCGATCACCGGCAGGTTGCCGCGCTGGGCATAGCTGTTGTAGCCGTCGATATCGCCGCCGAAGACGAGTCCGCCCTTGTCGGACTGGCTGATATAGAAGTGCCCGGCGCCGAAGGTGATGACACCTGGAATGGCCGGCTTTAGCCCTTCCGAAACGAAGGCTTGCAGTACATGGCTTTCGATCGGCAGGCGCATGCCGGCCTTCGCCATCACGCGGCCGGACGAACCGGCGACGCAGACGGCGATTTTCTTTGCCCGGATCGGCCCGCGCGTGGTGTCGACGCCGGTGCACACGCCGCCGGTCATGTGAAACCCGGTGACCTCGCAATTCTGGATGATGTCGACGCCGCGGCTGTCGGCGCCGCGAGCGTAGCCCCAGGCCACCGCATCATGGCGCGCCGTGCCGCCGCGCCGCTGGTAAAGCCCGCCGCGGATCGGAAAGCGACCATTGTCGAAATCGAGGAACGGCAGTTCGCGTCGCAGCTGTTCGGCGTCGGCCAGTTCCGGATCAGCGCCGGCCAGCGCCATCGCGTTGGCGCGCCGCACATAGGCGTCACGCTGCGAATCGGAATGGTACAGGTTCAGGACCGAGCGCTGCGACACCATCGCATTGTAATTGAAATCCTGCTCCAGCCCCTCCCACAGCTTCATCGAGAATTCGTAGAAAGGCTCGTTGCCGGGCAGCAGGTAGTTGGAGCGGATGATGGTCGTGTTGCGGCCGATATTGCCGGAGCCGAGCCAGCCCTTCTCGAGCACCGCGACATTGGTAACGCCGAATTCCTTAGCAAGGTAATAAGCGGTCGACAGGCCGTGCCCGCCACCGCCGACGATGACGATATCGTATTGCGGCTTCGGGTCCGGCTCACGCCAGGCCGGTTTCCAGCCCGTGTTGCCGCGCAGGGCTTCGGCAAAAATCCTGAATGCGGAATAGCGCATTGTTGTTGTCACCTGATGCACGAATCTCCCGATCATGGCGGGGTCCGCGTGCCGCGACTTGCGTGAAACAGACATCTTCTTTCGAGTTCAGGACATTGGCGGCCAAAAACATCGTCTCGTGGCGCAGCCAAGTAAAGGCGCAGGCAGGGACGGCAGATGGAGCGGGCGACGCGTCGGCAACCTTGCGCGTATTTTCCCCAACCGCAAGCTGCTGAAATCGCGCGGCTTTCCGAGCAGGCAGGGAATGGGGATTTTGTGGTGGAGCGGTTGGCTGGGGGACCTGGATTCGAACCAAGACTAACGGAGTCAGAGTCCGCTGTTCTACCGTTAAACTATCCCCCAGCAAGGCGGCGTCGCCATGCCGGCGCGGCTATATAGTGAAGCGTCATGGTTCCTGTAAACCCCTACTCGGCGTCGCAATGCGATTTCCTTCTTGCAAACAGGATGGCGTGCGCCCCGGCGGGAATGTGCAAAACCATCACGAGCGCCGGTCAGGCGACTGGCAAACGTCCGGCGCATCGAATTGCCCGCGCTTGTTTGCGCTTGGAGAACGTCGTCGGTGCTGATACCTTGGCTGCAACGCGAAACGATATGCGCGATTGCCGCGCCTTTGCGGCGGCGGCGCGCGGGAACGATGACACGATGGATACTCCCGGACCGGGCGCGCGAACGCGCCAACCGGGGCCGTTGCCGGTAACCGAAGGCGGGGCCGGAAATCATGGCGGCGCGGCGGCGGGAAGCGGGTTCCCGACGACGCCGCCGGACAACGGCCCGACGCCGGCTATGGTCGGCGAAATGCATCATCACAAGGGAAAGACCGGCCGTCGCCGCCGCAAGCGCCGCCGGTCGACCAAGAACGTGGAGCCGGCGCAAGCATTGCGCAACGCCGAAAGCGCAGACAAGCCCGCAACTCCGACTGCGGCAACATCTGCGAACGCGCCAGAAAGGCAGGGGCCGGCCGCAACTCCGGTCGGTCGCAAGAACCGCAAGAGGCGGCGCAAACGCAAGGATGCGACGGCGTCGCAGGCGCTTGCAGAACGACCGCTTGCGGCAGAACGGCCTGGCGGCGTGCCGCAGCAGGCAGCATCGGCTTGCCTGCGCGGCGACAAGAAGGCCGCAATACAAGGCGAAATTCGCCAAGCGGGCCAGAGCGGCGCCGGCGAGGCGCCGGCCACCCGGCGCGCCCAGCTTGCGCTCTCGCCGGCCTATGCCGCGCTTGATCTTGGCACGAACAACTGTCGCCTGCTGGTGGCGGCGCCGACACGGCCGGGACAGTTTCGCGTCGTCGACGCATTTTCACGCATCGTGCGGCTCGGCGAGGGTCTTGGCGCAAGCGGCGCGCTAAAGAAGGAAGCCATGGAGCGCGCGCTCGAGGCGTTGCGCATCTGCCGCGACAAACTGGAAACGCGACCGGTGCGCATGCGCCGCCTGATCGCAACCGAGGCCTGCCGCGCGGCCGCCAACGGGGCCGAGTTTCTCGCCCGCGTCAGCGCGGAGACCGGGCTGGAACTGGAGATCATCGACCGGCAGACCGAAGCGCGACTGGCGGGTTCCGGCCGCGGGGCGCGGGGGGGGGGCGGCTCGCTGGTGGAGCATGACACGCAGGCGGTGGTGCTGTTCGACATCGGCGGCGGTTCCTCGGAGATCGCCCTGATCGATGTGAGCGAACGCCGCTCCGGCCATCTGTCGGATCACATCATCGCCTGGACGTCGCTGCCGGTCGGCGTGGTGACGCTGGCCGAGGCCTTTGGCGGGCGCGAGGTCTCAGCCGCTGATTTCGACGCCATGGTGGCGCATGTGACGGAGATGCTCGACGCATTCGCCGAACGTCACCGTATCGGCGCTCATACGGCAGGAGAGCGGTTCCACCTGCTCGGCACGTCCGGCACGGTGACAACGCTTGCCGGCCTCCATCTCGGCCTCGCTCGCTACGACCGGCGGCGCGTCGACGGGCTGTGGATGCAGCGCAGCGATGTGGATGCAATGATGACGCAGTTATGCTCCTGGAGCTTCGAGGAGCGGCGGGCCAATCCGTGCATCGGCGCGGACCGGGCCGACCTGGTGCTGGCCGGCTGCGCCATATTCGAGGCAATCCGCCGCGTCTGGCCGTCGGAACGGCTGCGGGTGGCCGACCGCGGTCTGCGCGAAGGCCTGCTGATCGAGATGATGACCGCCGACGGCGCCTGGCGACGCAACAGCGGCCGGGGATCACGCTGATGAGCGCCAAGGGAAAAGGTGGCCCCGGCGGGCGTTCGCTCAACGCCCACGTCAAGCGCGGGCGCAAGGATCTGAAACCCTCGTCGCGGCGCTGGATCGAGCGGCAGTTGAACGACCCGTACGTGCAACGCGCCAAGGCGGAAGGCTATCGCTCGCGCGCCGCCTACAAGCTGATCGAGATCGACGACAAGCACCGTATCCTGAAGAAGGGCGACCGGGTGGTCGATCTCGGCGCGGCGCCCGGCGGCTGGAGCCAGGTCGCGGTGCAGCGCACCGGCTCAAACGACGCCGACCGGCGCATCGCGGCGATCGACTATCTGGAGATGGACGAACTGCCGGGCGTGGCGGTGCTGAAAAAGGACTTCCTCGACGACGATGCGCCGTCTGCGCTGCTCGGTGCGCTTGGCGGCGCGCCGGACGTGGTGCTTTCCGACATGGCGGCGCCAACCATTGGCCACCGCGCAACCGACCACATGCGCACCATGCATCTCGGCGAAATTGCCGCCGATTTCGCGATTTCGGTGCTGAAGCCCGGCGGGCATTTCCTGGCCAAGACCTTCCAGGGCGGCACGGAACGCGCGCTGTTGGATCTGCTGAAGAAGAATTTCCGTACCGTGCGCCACATCAAACCGCCGGCAAGCCGCGATGAATCGGTGGAGCTTTTCATTCTTGCGACGGGCTTCAAGGGTAGGGCGCGCGTCGATGACACTGCGGACGGTCGTGAAAGCGGCGATGACTGAGGCGACCGTGCCCGCTGATGCGGGGACTTCGCCTCCGGGTCCGGCGGTCGGCCTGCCGCCCGTGTGGTTGCTGGCCGCGGTTCAAACCGTCGTTGCCGCGGCGAGCCTTGTGGTGGAAATCGTCGCCGGCCGCATGCTTGCGCCCTATCTCGGAATGTCGCTCTACACCTGGACATCGGTGATCGCCGTGGTTCTGGCGGGGTTCTCAGCCGGCCACTGGCTCGGCGGGCGGCTTGCCGAGCAATCGCATCGAAAGGCCGGGCTTCTGACGGCGTAGGCGTTCCCCACACCCGCGAAGACAACCGCCATGGCCGCGCCGCTGTTGCGGTTGACCGCCGGGCCGGTCATCGAGGCTCTCGGTTCGCCGGTCGGGGCCATCGTCGCGCTTTCGGCGCTGGCCTTCTTTGCGCCTTCCTTCCTTGCCGGCGTGCCGGCGCCGGTGCTGGCGCATGTGGCGATCGCATCGGAACCGGCGCGCGCCGGACGGTCTCTCGGCCTGATGTTTGCGGCAGGCGCGCTCGGCGCGATTTGCGGCACGCTGCTCGCCGGATTCCTGTTCATTTCGTGGCTGGGAACGATACTCACCATGGCCGTCGTGGCCGTGACCTACGCAACGCTAGCGCTGGTGCTCGTCTTTGCGGCGCAACCGCGCCACATCGCGCGCCAACCGGCGATGATCGTGGCAATTCTCGGCGTGGCAATCGCGGCGTTGACGCCACTGCTGCCAAACCCGTGCACGCGCGAAAGCGACTATTTCTGCATCCGCGCCATTGATGTCAGCGCCGAGGCCGGCGCGCCGGCGCGGCTGATGGTGATCGACCATCTCGGCCACGGAATCTCGGCCGGTGACGATCCGCTGCGCATGCTGACGCCACAGACCGCGATGCTGGATGAACTGGGGCGTCGCCGCATGGAGGGGCAGTCGCCCTTCCGGGCGTACTTCATTGGCGGCGGCTCGTACTCCGTTCCGCGCGCCTGGACCGAACCGCCTGCGGCCGCGCGCGTCACTGTGGCCGAGATCGATCCGGCGGTGACCGCGGTCGCCGTGGCGGATTTCTGGCTGGACACGACGCGCATGGACATCGTCCATCGCGACGCACGCCTGGCCCTCGTGCGATCAAACGAAACCTATGACGTGATTGTCGGCGATGCCTTCACCGACATTGCAGCGCCGGCGCATCTTGTGACCGACGAGTTCTTTGGTCTCGTGGCGTCACGGCTCAATCCCGGCGGCGTCTACCTGATGAATGTCGTTGACCGGATCGGCACGCTCGACGCGCTCGCCTCCGTGGTGGCGACGCTGCGCCGGTCGTTTCCGGTTGTCGAGGTGTGGGCGGAAGAAACAACCCCGGTGCCGGGGGAGCGGGCCGTTTTCATCCTGCTCGCCGCTTCCACGCAAACGCCATTCTCGCGCCTCGACGGACGTACGCCGGACTGGATCAGGAGCGGCCGGCTGACGCCAAAGGCCGTCGATGCGCTGGTCGCGCGGCGCAAGCCGGTCATCCTGACCGATGATTTCGCCCCGATCGACCGGTTGATCGGACGGTTCGACTGACCACGATCTGCTGCAGGGACGCCTTTGCCCCGCGCCCTGAAATGGAGAGGGCGGGCCTTGCGGCCCGCCCGTCCTTGATCACACGAACCGCTGTGCGGTCGGTTGATGCTTTTCCTGCGCGATGCGGGTGTCGACGTGGGCCGGGGTCCGGACGTGGAGCCCGGAACAGGCGGGATCGGCGGGGGCCCCCCCGCCGCCCGCCATGTCCTTGAAGGCCATCATCGTCTTGTAGCCCATTTCGAACGGACGCTGGCCGACCTGGCCGAGCGACAGGCCTTCCTTCATCTGGTCGATCTGCACCGGCAGCGTGTCGGCGACGACGAGCGCCAGCGACTTGTCGGCGATCTTGCCCTTGTACTTCTCCACCGCGGCGCGGTTGGCGTCGGGCAGGAACTGCGGGAAGCCGCCGGTCGGGATGAAGGCGTCGAGTTCCGGCATCTTGGCCATCATGTCCTCGAACTGCTGGATTGAACGCGGGAAGTCGTCGTCGGTGTAGAGCGGGCAGCCCTCGGCCTCGGTCCAGCCGTTCTCGCCAGCGAGGCGATCGCCCGGCGATTCAGCCGACATCTTGCCCGACAGCGTGTCGCGGATGCCCTTCATGCGTTCGTTGTGGTTGGCGGCAGCCGCGCCGCCCGACTGGATGCACACCGTGCCGCCGTTCGGCTTGATCTCCATGGCGAGTTTGGCCAGGTTGACGCCGATCTCGTAGTTGTGCGTGCCGATATAGGCGAGGCGCAGATCCTTGTTCTCCGGCAGCACGTCGGAATCCCAGGTCAGGACCGGGATGCCCTTTTCTTTCGCCGCCTGCAGCGCGACCGCCATGGCCGCGGCGTTGGACGGTGCGACCGCGATGCCGTTGACGCCCTTGGCGACGAGATCCTGCACGATCTGCACCTGCTCATCGCCGCCGCCATGCTCGCCGGGTCCGATATACATGCATTCGAAGGCGCCGTTCGCCTCGGCTTCCGCCTTCTTGCAGCCGTCACGGGCCTGGTCGAAGAACGGGTTGTTCATGTTCTTGGGCACCAGCGCAAAAACCTTCTTGTCCTGCGCCGTTGCAGCGCCGGCCATCATCACGGTCAGCGCCGCTGTCGCCAAAAGCAGTTTCTTCATGTCCTACTCCTCCAAGTTCGACCATCAGGTTACCCGGCTGGTCTCGCCGGTCTCGCTCCCGCATGGGCGCGAAGCGTGGTGCAAGGCGCCTTTTCAGCGCCGGCAAGTTCAATCCGGATCGCGGCCGAGCATGCGGCGCACCCAGGTCATGATCAGTGTATGGCCTTGCGTGCGCATGCCGAGCAACACCGCAAGGATGATGAAACCGCCGACAAACGCGCCCTGCCAGTTGGAATCGATGCCCGCCATCAGCAATGCGTTGCGGATCACTTCCAGCAGCGCCGAGCCGATAACAGCACCATAGGCCGTGCCGGCGCCGCCCATCAGGTTGGCGCCGCCGATCACTGTCGCCGCGATGACGCGCAGTTCATAGCTCTGGCCGAGCGCGTTGATGGCAGAGCCCGAATAGCCGAGGATCAGCAGCGAGGCGATCGAGGCCGTCATTGCCGAGATCACATAGGCTTGCCATTTGATGAAATCGACGGGAACACCGGTCAGGCGCGCCGCCTGCTCGTTGCCGCCAATGGCGTAGAGATGGCGGCCCCATTTCTGGAAATTGAAAACGAAGCCGGCGACAAGCGCGAGCGCAACCATCACCCAGAAATGCGACGAGAACTGCGGAATCCAGTCCGGTATCGCATCGCCTTCCACTTGCCGCGGAAACTTGGCCTGGCCGATGGCCTTCACGATCGGCGCATCGGGACCGAACTTGTAGAGCATCTGGTTTCCGGAAAACACCACCGCAAGCGAACGGGCGATCGACATCATGCCGAGCGTGACGACAAATGGCGACATGCCGACATAGGCGACGAAGAAACCGTTCACCGCGCCGCAGCAGAAGCCGGCGAAAAGGCCCATCGCAAAGGCGACATACCAAGGGTATTCCCAGGTGAGGAACAACCCCGCGACGATCGCCACCAACCCCATGATAGAGCCGACGGACAGATCGATGCCGCCGGTGATGATTACGCATGTCATGCCGATCGCCATGATGCCGAAGGGCGCGAAGTTGCGGGTTATATTGGCGAAATTGTCCACCGTGCCGAAGGCGGGTTCGTTCCAGGTCATCACTGCGACGAGGATGCCGAGCGCAACAGTCACCCAGAACGGCTGGCTCGACAGCAGACGCTGCACAAGCGTCTTTTCCTTGTTGTGGACGACCTGGCCGATATCGGCATGGCTGGCCGTTTGCGCGGATGACGATTCAGGCTGCAAGGATCGCTCCCGTGATGAGGCCGGTCACTTCCTCGGGCGAGGAGTCGGCGACGCGTTTGTCAGCGACCTTCTGGCCGCGTCGCAAAACCGCGACGCGGTCACAGACCGCAAACACGTCAGGCATGCGGTGCGAGATCAGGATCACGGCAATTTTCTGTGCCTTCAGACGGCGTATCAGTTCCAGCACTTCCGCCACCTGTCGCACGGAAATAGCCGCGGTCGGTTCATCCATCAGCACGATCTTGGGGTTGGAAAGGCGTGTACGCGCAATCGCCACCGCCTGGCGCTGGCCGCCGGACATCTTTTCCACCAAGTCGCGCGGGCGGGTCTCCGATTTCAATTCGCCGAAGAGTTCGGCCGATCGGTCGATCATCGCCTGCTTGTCGAGCACGCGAAACGGCCAGACGCCTTTGGTGATCTCGCGTCCGAGAAACACGTTCTGCGCCGCCGTCAGATTGTTGGCGAGCGCCAGATCCTGATAGACGACCTCGATGCCTTTTTCCCGCGCATCGATCGGCTTGGAGAAATGCTCCACTTTTCCCGACAGTCTGATTTCGCCGTGGCTCGGCGGAAAGTTGCCGGCGATGATCTTCACGAGCGTCGACTTGCCGGCGCCGTTGTCGCCCATCAAACCGACGACCTCGCCTTCCGCGATCGAGAAATCAACGCCGTTCAGGGCATGAATCGCGCCGAAATGTTTCGCGATTCCGCGAAGTTCGAGAACGCTCAACAGTTTCCTCCCGCATGGTCTGCGCCATGATAAATCGATTCATGCACATGACGGAAGGGATGGCAAGACCGAAGGGCGCTAAAATTCCGTGGCAGCAAAAAGGCTTGCGGGAATACCCGTCAAAGCCGTCAGACCTGAGAGATTTGCCGGCAACTGCCGGGCATGGCGGTTTGGAAAAACCGTTTGCCGGAAATGCAAAACGGCGGCTCAAGGCCGCCGTTCGAGTGATGTGCAAGGGAGTGGTTTATCAGCGCAGTTCTGCAGTCGGCAGCAACTGGCGCGTGATGACGGCGTCCTCGACCGCCGACGTATCGCCGGACTCAATTGCGTCGAGTCTTTCCTGCGCCCGTTCTTCGAGCGTTTGCGGTTTTTCCGCCGCCGGTTGCGCAGCCTCTTCCACCGGCACTTCCTTCGGCGCCTCAATCACGTCGATCGGCTGGCCGCCTTGCTGGGAAGGTGACACCATCGCAATCTGCTTCTTTTTCGGCGGGCCGGCATCGACATAAAGCATCGAGGGATAGGCCGGGTCCTTGTACAGGACGTAGTCGGCGGAAGCCGCCCCGGTCGCCGCAAGCAGCAAAGTGCCGGCAAGCGTTGCATTGGTGGCAAGCGTTTTCATCAGGCGTCTCCTGCGAGAAGTATTGAAGCAATCCTATCCATTCAACATTTCCATGCGGTTGAAGGACATGGTTAAGCGACGCCTAAGCTGTCGCCAGCGCCTGAGGCTTTGCAGGCGGCATGGTTGCGCGCGCGATGCGCCTCGGGTAACGGCGATACGATGCCGCAAGCCCCCTCGCGAGAACCATGACCACATTCGTTTCAGCCGATGAGGAAGGGCTTGTGCGCGCCGAGCAAACCTTGCGGGCGGGCGGGCTGGTCGCGATTCCAACCGAAACCGTTTACGGCCTTGCCGCAAACGCCACGGATGGCGCGGCGGTGGCGCGGATTTTCGAAGCCAAGGGCCGGCCGCGCTTCAACCCGCTGATCTGCCATGTCAGCGATCTGGACATGGCAAGACGTTTCGGCGTTTTCGACCCGCTGTCGGAAAAACTGACGCAGGCCTTCTGGCCCGGACCGCTGACCCTGGTGGTTCCGCTTCATGCCAACAGCGGTATTCACCCGCTGGCCACGGTAGGGCTTTCCACCGTCGGGTTGCGCGCGCCGAAAGGCTTTGCGCACCGCCTGATCGCAAGGCTCGGAACGCCATTGGCCGCACCCTCTGCAAACGCCTCAGGCCGCATCAGCCCGACGACAGCGCAAGCGGTGCGAGACAGCCTCGGCAATGCGGTCGACCTTGTGGTCGATGGCGGGCCGTGCCCTGTCGGCGTCGAGTCGACCATATTGAGCGTGGAAGGCGACAAGGTCCGCCTGCTGCGGCCGGGCGGACTGTCCGCTGCGGAGATTGAAGCGGTGACTGGCGTACCGCTGCTGCGCGGTTCGAACGCGTCGGCCAACGCGCCGGAAGCGCCCGGCATGCTGGTGTCGCACTATGCGCCGGTGGCGGCGGTGCGGCTCGTAGCAGACCGCGTTTTTCCAGGCGAGGCTCTGCTCGCATTCGGCCCGCAAGCGCCGGAAGGCGCGGAGATGGCGAGGGCGCGCATCAATCTCAGCCCGACCGGCGATCTGCGCGAAGCGGCGATGCGCCTGTTCGGCTCGCTGGCGGAACTCGACCGGTCGGATGCGGCGACCATCGCCGTGCAACCGATCCCGCAAACCGGGCTTGGCGAGGCGATCAACGACCGCCTGCGCCGCGCCGCCGCACCGCGAGGAGCCGAACAGTGAGCGAACTTGCCGACACATTGATCGAACAATTTGCCGCATTGTGCGGGCCGGGAGGCGCCCTTGTCGCAGATAGCGACGTTGCACCGTATGTGCACGAACCGCGCGGCATCTGGACCGGGCGCTCGCGGCTTGTGCTGCGACCGGGCGATACGCAGACCGTTTCGAAAGTGCTGGCTTTGGCGAATGAAACGAAGACGCCGGTCGTGCCACGCGGCGGCGGCACCGGGCTGGTCGGCGGCCAGGTTCCCGACGCATCTGGCGCGGCAATCATGCTGTCGCTGGAACGCATGAACCGAGTGCGCGAGATCGATGCCTCAAGCGACACGATCACGGTCGAAGCCGGTGCGACGTTGCAGGCGGTGCGCGACGCGGCCGCTTCGATCGACCGGCTGTTTCCGTTGTCTCTCGGCTCGCAAGGCACCTGCCAGATCGGCGGCAACCTCTCCACCAATGCCGGCGGCACCGGCGTGCTGGCCTATGGCAACACGCGCGAACTCTGCCTCGGGCTGGAAGTCGTGTTGCCGACGGGCGAGGTGCTGGACGACCTGCGCAAACTGAAGAAGGATAACACCGGATACGATTTGAAGAACCTCTTCATCGGCGCGGAAGGCACGCTCGGCGTCATCACGGCCGCGGTGATGAAACTCTACGCCATGCCGAAGGGGCGCGAGGCCGCCTATGCCGCTGTCACCTCGCCATCGGATGCGCTTGCGCTTTTCGAGCGGGCGTCGCGCGCCGCCGGGCCGCAACTGACAGCATTCGAGCTCATGCCGGCGATCGGGGTGGAATTCGTCACCCGCCACATCCCCGGCACGCGAGCGCCGTTCGCGGCCCCCTACCCCTGGATGGCGCTGGTCGAGATATCGTCGCATCGCTCGGCGGAGGATGCGCGCGAGACGCTCGAAACGGTGCTCGGCGCAGCGATCGAGGAGGGCATTGCGCTCGACGCCGTCGTTTCGGAAAGTTTCGCGCAGCGCGACGCCTTCTGGGCTTTGCGCGAGGCGATGTCTGATGCACAGCGCCCGGAGGGGTATTCGATCAAGCATGACATTTCGGTCCCGGTTGCGGCGATCCCCGATTTCATGGCGCAGGCGCAAAGAGCCGTGCTCGCCATCGAGCCTGCGGCGCGCATCGTCGCCTTCGGCCACATGGGCGATGGCAATCTCCATTACAACGTGTCGCAGCCGGTCGGAGGCGACAGTAACGCTTTCGCAGCGTTGAAGACACAGATCACCCCGGCTGTGCATGCACTGGTGCGCGCTTTCGACGGCTCGATCTCGGCGGAGCACGGCATTGGCCAGATGAAACGCGCAGAATTGCTGGACACGGCGCCGCGCCTGGCGATCGACCTGATGCGCCGCATCAAGCGCGCCTTCGATCCGGCGGGAATCATGAACCCCGGCAAGGTGATCTGACCGCTTCACAAGCCGCCGGCGGCGCGACGCGTCGCAAGCAGTCGTTCACAAGTCTTGCGCAATTCCTGCGCGCGGTTTGATTTGGCTAACCACTTTTCGCGGCAGGTTTTCTTAACCCCGTTTTTTAAGCGCGGACCAACCCGCGGCGTCTAATGTTCCCTGCAACGAGGCCGCGCCAAACAACAGCGGTCCGAAAAAACAGGCGGGACCGGGAAGCCGGCTCTCGGGATGAACAGGGCGTCAACATGATCAGCACCGGGCTCAAACCCGTGTGGGCGGGCCATCACATGCGGCTCGACCCTTTCCGGCTGCCGCAGAAGGTCTGCTTTGCGGCCAAGGACTCTCGCGGAGAAGTCGATATCACCGTTGATGCGCGCGGCGCGGTGATCAAGCGCGTGCTGCCAATGTCGGGCCTGCCGCTCGCCATGGCGCTGCCGCGCAACGTGTTTCGCGGCGTCTGCGCCCGGGCGATGGAAGAGGAGGACGGCGAGGTGACGGTGACGCTGGAACTGCTCCACGCTGACCCGGATCTCTCGGTGCCGTTGCTCGTCGCCCACGACCTCGATGACATTGCCGCCGACTGGCGCGCATGGTGCGACATCATGAAACTGCCGATGATGCTGGTGGAGCGCGACGGCATGGCCCGAGCGCTCGACGACATGGTCGGTCAGGTGCGCGCCGGCGAAACGATGCCGCGCCGCCGTCACTCCTTTTTCGCAGACCGCCGGCCGCGTTTCCTGGCGCGCCGGCGCATGGGCGATCTCGGCTTGCGGATGGTGATCGACGGCGAGGAAATCATCTCGCGCGACTGAACCGCGATCCGCTCCGACAAATTGAAGGCGCCGGTCGCATCGCTGCGACCGGCGCTTTTCGTTTGAACGGGAAAACAAAGTTTTGCGGCGCTGTCAGTTCGATGCGTCGACCTTCACCACGCCATCGGTGCGCCCGACGAAACGATTGGCGAACTCTTCTTGCGTCGGCTTGCGGAAGGCGGAAGCCGGTCCTTTCGCCGAGGCGGCGCGCAATTTCTTGCTGGAGAATTGCGGCGCCTTCATCCGCACGATGTCGGCAAGCGGTTCGGAGCTGGTCGCCTCGCTGCCGAAGCGGGCCGGATCGACGCGCTGGATGTTGGGAACAGAGCCGGTCACATCGTTGGCGGTCGGTTTTGCGGATTTGCCGGAAGGCTGGAGGGAGGCGGTTTGGGCAGCGCGCGAATCCTTGCGCGCCGCGCGCGCGGTCTTGGCGGGAACCGGAGCGGGAACGCCTGGCCGAGCGGTTTTCTCACCGGAAATCACCGCCCTGATTGCAGAAGCGGCAGGCTTGTCACGCGGTTCAGGCGCGAAAGCAACCTTGAACGTGTCCGTCGGCGCTTCTTCCACCGAACCGGGCAGATCGGCGACCGGCGCTTGCTGGCGCGGCCTGGAGACCGGCACCGGCGGTTTGTAGGACGCAACTTCAACCGGCCTTGCGGACGGCGTCGCCTCGCCGGCGTTCGTCGATTCGATCGCCGCCAGCAGCGCGTCGCGTTGCGACTTCGCATCCGGCTTCACATCGACGGTTGGCTTCAACTCGCCCGTACTGCGGTCCGCGGATGCGATCGCGGTCGCAATCGCGTCGCTTCCATCCTCAGGCTTCACCAAGGGGGCCGGCGGCTCGATTGCAGCGCGGGCAGCGCGCGGCGAAAGCGTCGGCACCGGCGCATTGCGCGCGCTCGGCAATGACGCCACGACCGTCTCGACAGGCGCCGGCTGCTCCACCACGGGTTCCGGTTCCTTGACAGGCGCTTTCGGCCGCGCCGCCGGCTGGGCTGCTTCCACACCGGGCAGCGCTTCGGCAGGCTTCACTGGTTTGGCCGGGGCGACAACCTTCTCTGTGCCACGCTTCGGAGCGGCCGTCGCCGGCGTTGCGGCTTCCGCGTTATCCTCGTCCTCGTCAGCGCCGCCGCCAAACAGCGCGGCCAGCAGCGTCGTCTTCTTGCGCCCACCGCCTTCGTCATCACGCGAAGAGACAGCATTGCCACCGGACAGCGGCGTCGATACACGGCCCTTCTGCTTGTACTGGGCGAGAGCCTGATTGTAGCCTGGCAGAGCCTTGCCGTCAGCTGGAAGATGCAGCGTCTTGCCATCCGGGAACAGGCGCACCAGTTCCTGGCGGCTCATGCGCGGCCATGCGCGGACGCGGCCGGTATCGAGATGCACGAAGGGCGAGCCGGATTTCGGGTAATAGCCGACGCCGCCACCCTGGATCTTCATCGCCGTCGCGCGCAGCGTGGCGAGCTTGACGCCGGGAATGTAGAAATCGAGCGCCTTGCCGACCATGTGCTGGCTCTTCTCGGCCTGGCCGCCGCGGGTGCGGCGCAGCATGGCGTTGGTCGCTGGCGAACGGTAGGCCGAGACAACGTGAATGTAGTCGCGTGCGCCGACCTTGCGATAGACCTCCCAGACGATGTCGAGCAGCTTCGGGTCGATCTTCGTCGGTTCATTACGCCGCCAGTCGCGCAGGAAGCGGTTGACCTCGTTGAGGTTCGTGTAGCGGCCATTGCGCTTGAAGACGATCTCCTTCCGCTCTTTCGTATGGACGTAATAGAGCTTCAGGGAGCGCGTTTCGGCGGCGGCAGGAGCGGCGGACCAGCCGGCGATGCACAGCGCGGCGAACGCAAGCAGCCAGATCCGGGCAATGACATTCGCGGTGCGGCGAAGGCTCGGTGAATTCTTGTGCATGTTGCTCAAAGCAGGCGTGTCCAGTGAACCGTCCCCCAAAGACGGACTATTCCCGCGATTGGTTAATTCCATCTTATTGCAGCCAATTACGGTCAGAAATTGACATGGCTCAACTGCCCGCCCTGCATTTGCGCGCGTGGTTTACCAGAGCTTACCGGGCAATGCCAGTGGCGGCAGGACACAGCCTGTGTGTGCATTGCAACATATGGTGAACGGCGGTTTCGATAGTCGATAAACCGGATTGCCGTGCGCTGTCACGCAGCTTCTTCGGCGCCGTCGGCGATGCCATATTCCTTGAGCTTGCGGTAGAGCGTGGAACGGCCGATGCCAAGCCGGCGCGCCACTTCGCTCATCTGACCATCATAGTGGCGAATCGCGAAGCGGATCATCTCACTTTCGACCTCCGTGATCGGGCGCACATTGCCGCGCGGGTCGAGCAGCGGCGAAAGACCGTAAGGGGGAGCGGATCCGGCTGCGGCGACATCGGCGACGGACGCGCCGCGCAGGGGGACAGCATTGTCGGCCAGAATGACAAGGCCGGAGTCGGCGCGCAAGTCCGCGCCTTCCACCTGGGTGCGGATTTGCGGGAATTCGTCGGGCGTCAACTCCATGCCCTCGCACAACACGACGGCGCGGAAAACGGCATTCTCCAATTGGCGGATGTTTCCCGGCCAGTCATAAGACTGCAGCAATGGGGACTGTGCGCACGTTGCTGCGCTTTTCCTCTGCGGCGAATCGCGCGACGAAATGGCGCGTCAGAAGCGGAATGTCGTCCTTGCGCTGGCGCAGCGGCGGCACATGTATTGGAAAGACATTGAGGCGATAGAACAGGTCTTCGCGGAAGCGGCCCTGCTTCACGGCCTCGATCAGATCGCGATGGGTGGCCGAGATGATGCGGATATCGACCTTCTGCGCCCGCTTGCCGCCAACCGGATCGATCTCGCCATCCTGCACGGCGCGCAGCAGTTTCACCTGCACGTCGAGCGGCAGGTCGCCGATCTCGTCGAGGAACAGGGTGCCGCGATCGGCTTCAACGAACTTGCCGACATGCTTTTCCGTTGCGCCGGTGAACGATCCCTTCTCGTGCCCGAACAGGATGCTTTCCACAAGATTGTCGGGAATGGCGCCGCAATTGACCGGCACGAAGGGGCGCACTCGGCGCGGCCCGCTGCCCTGGATGGCGCGGGCGACCATCTCCTTGCCGACGCCCGATTCGCCCTCGATCAGGATCGGAATCGTCGAATCGGCAGCGCGCTTGGCAAGCCGAAGCACCCGATCCATCGCTTCGGACCTCGTCACCAGATCGGCGAAGGTAAGCGAGCCCTCATGGGCGCGGCGAATGCGCGCGACCTCGCCCTCAAGCGCCTCAACCTTCAGCGCGTTGGCGATCGACACCTGAAGCCGCTCCGGCGATACCGGCTTGACGACGAAATCGAATGCGCCGGCGCGCATCGCCGAGATCACGGTGTCGATGCCGCCCTGGGCGGTCTGGACGATGACGGGGGTGTTGTTTCCCGCTGCGCGGAGTTTGGTCAGTACGCCGATGCCGTCGAGATCGGGCATCACAAGGTCGAGCACGATGACGGAGATGTCGCGCCCGGCCGGGCCGCGCATGCGTTCCAGCGCCGCCACACCACTCTCGACAACGAGGCAATCATGGCCCATGCGTTTTACCGCTGCCTCCAGCAGGCGGCGTTGCACGGGTTCGTCGTCGACGATGAGGATTGTTGCGGTCATCTATGGTATCAGCCGGGTGGAATGTTTCCTTGGCGGGTTCTGGATCACTCTGGCACAGTTCGATAAACCGCCATTGAAGGAAACTGGTGAACAAAAACTGGCGAAAATCGTTGCAATGCAAATGATTTGCGCTTCGTGAACGGAAACGGACAACGGCCCATGTTTCGAACCGATCGTTCTGTCAATCACCCTGCGGTGGCAAGCGCCGGCGCTGAAGCGCGCGCTTCCGGCGCATCTGCGCTCGGCGATTTGCCGGAGTGGAACCTGGCCGACCTTTACCCGGCGATGGATTCGTCCGAACTGGCGGGCGATCTTGGCGCCGCCAGCGAACGCGCGCAGGCCTTCGAGACGGAATGGAAAGGCAAGCTCGCACAGGCTGCGAGCGAGCGCAGGCTGGGCGAGGCGATCGAAGGCTACGAGGCGCTCGACGAACTCATGGGCCGGATCGCGTCCTATGCCGGCCTGCTCTATGCCGGCGACACGTCCGACGTTGCGCGCGCGAAGTTCTACGGCGACGTGCAGCAGAAGCTGACCGACGCCAGCGCGCACCTGCTTTTCTTCGCGCTCGAGATCAACCGTATCGACGACGCGGCGATGGAAGAGGCGTTCGCCGCCGATGCAAGGCTGGCCCATTATCGTCCCTGGGTCGACGATCTGCGCAAGGAGCGTCCTTACCAATTGGAAGACCGGGTGGAGCAGTTGTTCCACGAGAAGACGCTGACCGGCCGCGCGGCCTGGAACCGCCTGTTCGACGAGACGATGACGGCGCTGCGGTTTGCGCTTCCGGACGGGGAGAAGGGTCTGGAGGAGACGCTCAACATCCTCCAGGATCCGGATCCGGACAAGCGAAAGACCGCCGCCGAGGCGCTGGCGAAAACCTTCGCCGCCAACCTGCGCCTGTTTGCGCTGATCACCAACACGCTCGCCAAGGACAAGGAGATTTCCGACCGCTGGCGAGGCTTCGGCGATGTCGCCGATTCGCGCCATCTGGCGAACCGGGTGGAGCCGGAAGTTGTCAATGCGCTGGTGGAAGCCGTGCGCGACGCCTTCCCGCGCCTGTCGCACCGCTACTATGCGCTCAAGGCCCGCTGGCTCGGCATGGAGCAACTGAACCATTGGGATCGCAACGCGCCGCTGCCCGAGACGCCGCAGGCGCTGATCGGCTGGAACGAAGCGCGCGCCATCGTGCTCTCGGCCTATGGCGGGGTCGCTCCGCGCAAGGGGGGGGTAGCCCCCCGCCTCTTCGCGCGCCGCCGGGGCGGAGCGCCGGCCCGGGCCCGCCAGGCGCCGGGCGCGTTTGCCCATCCAACCGTACCCTCGGCCCATCCCTATGTGCTGTTGAACTATCTCGGCAAGCCGCGTGACGTGATGACGCTCGCGCATGAACTCGGCCATGGCGTGCACCAGGTGCTGGCCGGCGCGCAGGGCGCACTGATGTCGGCGACGCCGCTGACGCTTGCCGAGACAGCCTCGGTTTTCGGCGAGATGCTGACCTTCCGCTCGCTGCTCGACAAGACGACGGACCGGCGCGAACGCAAGGCGATGCTGGCGCAGAAGGCCGAGGACATGATCAACACGGTCGTGCGCCAGATCGCCTTCTACCTCTTCGAGCGCAAGGTGCATGAGGAGCGGCGCGACGGCGAGCTGACGGCAGAGCGTCTCGGCGAAATCTGGCTTGACGTGCAGCGCGATAGCCTCGGGCCTGCGATTCGGTTTGGCCCGGGCTACGAGACCTTCTGGACCTACATCCCGCACTTCATCCACTCGCCATTCTATGTCTACGCCTACGCCTTCGGCGATTGCCTGGTGAACGCGCTGTATGCCGTCTACCAGCACGCCGAGCCGGGCTTCCAGGACCGCTATTTCGCGATGCTGGCCGCCGGCGGCACAAAGCATCACTCCGAACTGCTCGCCCCTTTCGGCCTCGACGCTTCCGACCCCGGATTCTGGGCCGGCGGGCTGAAAGTGATCGAGGAGATCATCGACGAACTGGAGGCGATGGAGGGGTAGGTATCTGCTCTTGTTCGTGCAATCATGGCGCGAAGGAGTGAGCGATGGGCTACAAGATCTTCATTTCCCATGCTTGGTGAGATCGATGGGTGGCGAGCCAGATCGAAGCCCGGTTGCGGTCCCTGGGAAATGAAACATTCATCGATATTAACGATATAGCCAAGGGTGACGACATCGAGCAGCGGATTTTCGAGGAGTTGTCGCAATGCGACGAACTCGTTGCACTTTTCACGCCTTGGGCTGTCGACCGCAAATGGGAGTGTGTGAAGATCGGGGCAGCGAGGGCGTTGGGATTGCGGATTGTCACCGTACTGTATGCGATCGACATGAACGCAATTGATGGCGACAAGGGTGGGGCGACCTTTCTGCGGGCAAAGAACTATCTCGACATCAATGAACTGAAGTCGTATTTCTCGGAATTGGCGGCGCGATGTGGAGTGAAAAGTGATGAAAGCACGTGAGGATCATCTCCGCTCTGGAATTTCGGGTAAAAGCGTCTTCATTGCTTATGCGCGTGAGGATGCGGATTTCGCGGCGCGACTTGCAATCCAGTTACGCCGCCACGTCTATAGTGCATTCGATTCGGCAAGCCGAATCCGTTCAGGTGAAGGATGGCAGGACGTTATCCTCGATGAACTTCGCAACGCCGGACATTTCGTCTTCGTCCTGCCTGCCCGTGAAGGCGCAGGCAAGAACGCTCTGGCAGAACTCGGAGCGACCCGTGCCCTCAGAAAGCGCAAAGCCGCTGTCACTCCGGTTTCGAACCGGCTTTGGATCAGCGATTTCGCACGCCTGATCAGCGACAGCGTCGTCGTGACTGCAAGCCAGGTACCGGAAGAATCTCCAGTCGACGCTTTGACCCTCAACCGGATCGCGGCTTGAGAGCCGGCGACGCCAGAGTGATGACAACACGACAAGCTTCGACGTCGGGAACGGTAAAGGTAAGTCCGCCTGCCGTTCTGACCATCACCCCCGCCACGCCCTTCGCAATCGGCCTGACGCCGCTCGACCTTGCCGACTGGATCACGGTAGACGAGCGTCTGGGCGCGTATTTGGTCGAGCGCGAGCGGCTGCTCGCCGAATTGCGCGACAAGGTGTTTGTGGAAGAGGCCGACACCCGGACGGCGCAGGCCGAGGTTCTGGAGTTGCTTGCCGAGCATTTGCCGCGACGCTTCCCGTCAGTCTACTCAGTCGAAGGCGTGCCGGGCGCCCGTATGATGCGCATCGATTGCGCTGGTGCGGAGAAGGCGGATGCTGTTTCGGGAAACAGGGATCAGTCTGCGAAGCGTCAAGGCGAAAGCGGGCAAACGCGACTGGTCCCGCTTGACGATCCGCAAACCCCGCCGCTGGTCGCCGCAGCAAAGCTGGTGCAGGAGGATCTCGTCATCATGCGCAAGGGCGAGGGCGGTTGGCGGCTCGTCGCCGCCGTCGTCTGCTTTCCCTCCTCATGGACGCTGACAGAAAAATTCGCCCGGCCGATGCAGGACATCCACCAGCCGGTTCCGGGCTACGGTCCGGGCACCCGTCCGGCGGTGCTGATCGAACGCATCTTCGACAACCTGCTGGTCGATCAGCCGGTGAAGCGGGCGAACTGGTCGCTGCATCACAGCGACGCGCTGTACCATCCGCGTGGCGAGGCGGTGCGCGCCGCGCGGGCCGCCGGTCGCGCCGACCCGCACGACGAGACCGACTACGACGCGCGCGGCTACTATCGCCGCGAACGGCAGACGCTGCGAAAACTGCCGCAAAGCGGCGACATCCTGTTCACCATCCGCATCGACATCGATCCGATCGACACGCTGCGGCGGTTGCCGGAGGGGCGCGAGGCGGCGGCCTTGCTGGTCGAACAACTTGGCCGCATGACGCCGGAGCAATTGCGCTACAAGGGAATGGAAGCCGACATGGCGACGCTTCAGGAAGTCCTGGCCGGGATCGCCGCAACGAAGCCGGATTGATCGCTCGTTTGGCTGGCTCGCGGCGCCACGCAAAAAAACATTTGTCGAAGCTGTTCTCTGCCTCTAACCGGGTCGCCGCGACGAGCAAAAAGGGAGCAGCGACATGGCGCCGACATATCCGATCCACGCGAAGATCACCGGACCCATCGTGATGATCGGCTTCGGCTCGATCGGGCGCGGCACGTTGCCGCTGATCGAACGCCATTTCGAGTATGACGAATCGCGCTTCGTCGTCATAGACCCGCATCCGGAAGGCGAGAACGCCGAAATCCTGAAGCGCCACGGCGTGCGGTTCATCCAGTCGGCCGTGACGCGCGATAATTACGAGGAGCTGCTGACGCCGCTGCTGACGCAAGGCGAAGGTCAGGGCTTCTGCGTCAACCTGTCCGTCGACACCTCATCGCTTGACCTCATGCGGCTGTGCCGAAAGCTCGGCGTTCTCTACATTGACACCGTGGTCGAGCCGTGGCTCGGTTTTTACTTCGACAAGACGGCCTCCAACGCCTCGCGCACCAACTATGCGCTGCGCGAGACTGTGCGCGCGGAAAAGGCCGCCAATCCGGGCGGCGCAACCGCGGTGTCATGCTGCGGCGCCAATCCCGGCATGGTATCGTGGTTCGTCAAGCAGGCGCTTGTCGATCTGGCGGCCGAACTGGCGCCCGGCGTCGCCGAGCCGGGGCCGGATGATCGCGCCGGCTGGGCGCGGCTGATGCAACAGGTCGGCGTCAAGGGCATCCACATCGCCGAACGCGACACGCAACGCACCCGCAATCCGAAGCCCCTCAACGTGTTCTGGAACACCTGGTCGGTCGAAGGCTTCATATCCGAAGGCCTGCAGCCGGCCGAACTCGGCTGGGGTACGCATGAAAAATGGCGGCCGGACAACGCGCGTGGCCACGAGGCCGGCTGCAAGGCGGCGATCTTCCTGGAACAACCGGGCGCCAACACGCGCGTGCGCACATGGTGCCCGACGCCGGGCGCGCAGTACGGCTTCCTCGTCACCCACAACGAGGCGATCTCGATTGCCGATTACTTCACGGTTCGCAATGCCGACGGCGCTGCGGCGTATCGTCCAACCTGCCACTACGCCTACCATCCCTGCAACGACGCCGTGCTTTCACTGCACGAGATGTTCGGCAATGGCGGCAACGCACAGGCCAAACTGCACGTGCTCGACGAGGACGAACTGATTGACGGGGCGGACGAACTCGGCGTGCTTGTCTACGGCCACGACCGGAACGCCTACTGGTACGGCTCGCGCCTCACGCTGGATGAAGCGCGGCATCTTGTACCTTACCAGAACGCGACAGGGCTGCAGGTGAGTTCGGCGGTTCTCGCCGGCATGGTGTGGGCGCTCGAGAATCCGCAGGCCGGCATCGTCGAGGCCGACGAGATGGATTTCCGCCGCTGCCTTGAAGTCCAGCGCCCCTATCTCGGCCCGGTCGAGGGCCACTATACCGACTGGACGCCGCTCGACGGGCGGCCCGGCTTGTTCCCGGAACAACTCGATACAACCGATCCGTGGCAATTCCTCAACGTTCTGGTACGTTGACATTTTCAGCCTGGGTAGCAATCCTTCAACCTCTACAAGGAATTCGGCGGGCCTGTCAGCGCCCGGCGGGGGCAGGGGCATGCAGGAAGCAGGACATGTATCGTCACCGGTGCTGTTGAAAAGCATCGTGTTCGACGCGCTTGAAGCATTTCGCGACAACGACTTCCAGGCCGTTGCGGCGTGGTTCACCGATGAGGTGCTCTACGTCTCGAAGGCCGTGAACGAGCATCAGGGCGACCAGCACGGCTTCGCAAGGCTGCTCGGCTCCTATACGGTCATGGGGCAGCAGCAGGCGCTTTCTGCGATGCAGCTGTTTTCCCGCGATTTCAGGTTCGAGCGTTACGAAGTGATCGACGTGATCGCCGATGAAAGCAAGGCCGCGACCCGCTGCAGCTGGCGGGTTCGCGCCCATGCGGACAACTCGACGACCGATGGCGAAAGCTATCAGTGGTGGTATTTCCAGGGCAACCGTATCGACCGCGTCGAGACGATCGCGTTCTACCAGCGACGAATCGGCGCGGTTACGTAAAGTTACACCGGGAAAGGCGCCACGGGTTTCGCGCCCGCGCGTTGTTGGGTATAAGTCGGTCCGGTCCAGGGGCAGGATACGGGAGTAGACGATGCGGTCATTCATTCGGAGCGGGTTGCTTGCGGCTGTTGCTTTCGGCGCTGCCGCTTGCACGACCACGCAGGAAGAGCTGCCGGTGGCGCGCCAGCCAGTGGTGATCGAGGGGTCGTGGATCGGTCCGGATAGCCTTTATCGCGCCTCGTTCAACAGCCAGCGCACTGTGTGGACAGATTTCGAAAGTGGCGCGGTTCTGGTGCGCGGTTCCTATCGCCAGATATCGGCAACCGACTACAGCCTCATCCTCACGTCGGAGACCAGCGGCCGCTCCAAAAACGCGACCTGCCGTCTTTCCAGCCCGTCGGTGCTGAATTGCACCGACGATGGGGGCGAACGCTTCTCCATGACACGGGCGACCAGCGCGGTCTGACGCGCCATTACGTCAATCGACTTGCCTGCGAGCCGGTCCCGGCGATGCGCGGGCAACAACTGTCGCTCTGGTCAATATGTCAATCCAAGCGAACGCAGATCCCTTGCCAGCTTTTCAGAGTCAGTGAAATGCACCGCCTGCCAGCCGGCAGCGATGGCGCCTTCAACATTCTTCACGCTGTCGTCGATGAACAGCGTGCGCGCCGGTTCAAGCCCGAAAGCGTCGGCATGGTGG
>CALMYO010000141.1 GCA_937873685.1 uncultured Paracoccaceae bacterium | reverse complement strand
TCGATCTCTTCGCGCCTTGCCTTGTCGGCGGCGGCTGCGGCGTTCAGGCTTTCAATCTTGCTTCGGGATGCCTCGAGTGCTGTTTCGGTCTCTGACAGCCGGCCTTCGGAGCGCTTTCGCTGCTGCAATTCCTCTTCAAGCAGGGCCTGCAAACTCGCGGCCTCGGTCCTGGCCGCTTCGAGTGCTCGTTCGATCTCTTCGCGCCTTGCCTTGTCGGCGGCGGCTGCGGCGTTCAGGCTTTCAACCTCGCTACGGACGAGCTCACTCGCGCTCTTTTCTTCCAGCAAGACACTATAGATACGATGGCTTTCGGCTTCCCATTTTTCCGCCGCGATCCTGGCCTCGTCGCGGCTTGCCGTCTCCTTTTCGATTTCCCGGGTCAACCGCTCCAGCTCGAGTCTTGCCGCCGTCAAGGAACTCTCGTTCTCTGCGTGGCTTCTCCGCGCTCCAGCGAGCTCAAGCTTGAGCTCATCGACTTCCAAACGGCGACTCCCGATCCTGGTTTCCAGTTCGGCGATCACTGCGCGCAAGCGATCCTGTTCCTGTTGGAGCTTGCTTATCTGCTGGTCGCGCGTATCGAGCATCTTGCGCGAGACGGCGAGTTCGCTTCGCTGCTGCAAAAGCGTATCGATAGGTTTTTCAGGCGCGGATACTCCACTGTCGCGAAACCATTGTCCGACCCAGTCAAACCTCCCGGCCTCCCAGGCTTTCGGTTGCCGCTTCTCTTGCAGCCCAGCCATGATGTCAGACAGCATCGTTCTGTGCTGGCGCGAGGTTTCCACCAATCCTTCAATGGTATCGGACGACGGTCGCAGCCGCTCGCGTTCAGCCGCAGAAAGCAGGGCATTGCAAGCTGAAACAAACTTTTCACGACGATCGGCCAGTCCGAGGCGAGCTGATTGAGGAATGCCGATCATCTCCGACATGGCGGAAACCTTGTCATCATACTCGATGACGACCTGAGGAAGGCCGAGGCGCGCCGCAATAATCTGCGCGTGAAGGCGCATCGCCACCACACCGGTCAGTCCGCTCATTGTGTCTGCCACTGCAAGCGGCGCCTGGCTGGCGTCGACGATCTCGAACTGATGATCGTCGAGATCAGCGGTCAGCCTGGCGATCACATCTCGATCGGGTTCGCCGGCGAAATTGATAAAGCGGAGGAACACATGCGAATAGCCGGACAACCAGTCGATACTGGCTTTGAGATTGCCGCTCCAGTCATCCGAAAATGGCCAGGTTCGTGGAACAACGCCAATGCGGATGCGGTTGGGTTCGGCTTGTGCCAGATCCTGCCCGAAATCGAAGGAGAAAACGGGGTCTGGCGCAACAAGCACATCACGCTCAACTCCGATCTTGCGCAGAAGATTGAGTGAATGTTCGTCACGCAAGGAAACATGGGCGGCATTGCGATAGACATCGCTGACCAACTGGTGGGATGCATCCGAACGCAACGGGCCAAGGCCTTGCCCCCATAACACGACCGGAACACCGAATTGCTGTGCAATCAGGATGTTCTGCGCATAGTTCGACATGTTTCGGGACGGGTAGCGGGACAGCTGCTCCGGAGCCAAGCCGAAATGATGGTCCTGAAAGATGCCGCCACCGCCTAGAACGAACAGATCGGCCCGGCCGACAGCGCGTGCAAGTTCAAGCATGTCGTGGTAGTTGACCATCTTTACCGGGCCGTGGATACGTGCGGTATACTCCGGATCAAGAGTTACGACGGTCACGTCGGCGCCGAGCTCGCGAAGGCATTTGAGCGCTTCACTGCAAAGCAGTTCGTCGCCGACATTGCCTTTCCCGTAAAACCCCATCAAAACGACATTCAGCCAGCTCATAACTTTTTTGCCTTCCCGTTTTCTGTAAACCTTGGACACGTCTACGCGCTGGCCCCGTAGCGTTCGATAGTGTCCGACACACTGCCATCAAAGACGATGGCTCCTTTCGACAACAGCACCGCCCGGTTGCAGACTTCCTTTATGATGCTGTTGTTGTGGCTTGCCAAAACGACGATCTGGCTGCCCTGCAGCCGGTCGAGCAATCGTTGTTTTGCACGTTTGATGAAGTGGGCGTCACCGGCTCCTATCCATTCGTCCATGATCACGATCTCGGATGGCAGCGCCGTCGAAATCGAGAACGCCAGCCGCATACGTTGTCCAGATGACAATGTGTAGAGCGGCGAGCCAAGTTTCTCCGAAAGCTCGGAAAACGAAATGATATCTTCCATATGGTCGCGCAACTGCCGGGTCGTCATGCCTGAAGCAATTCCACGCAGGAAGATATTCTCATAGACCGTTGCATTCGGATTTAGTCCAAGAGATATGTTCATTAGCGCCTTGCGTTGGCCGACAATGTCGCAGACGCCTGTTGTCGGCCTGTACGCACCAGTCAGGACATGCAGCAGACTTGTCTTGCCGGCGCCGTTGCGACCAATCAAGCCAATTCGGTCGCCGCTGCTCATTTCGAGATTTATCTTGTCCAGAATGCGTGCGAACTGCCGGTTCGGCCGGCGAAGGATCGAAGCGGCAAGGAGGCTGTGCCAACCGCCGCCGGTGCGAAGGTCGTTGACGATGTTCACGGGAACATCAAGCGACACGTTCGTCAATCGGATATGGGTGTTTCCCGTCGACATCGCGGCATCAGATCCAAAGCGGCACATAGGGCTGATACCGGCGATACACCCAATTGGCCAGGCTGAGGCCGATCAGCGTGAAGGCCGCCATGTAGAGCAGTGTGAAATCCCCTGGCCATACGCCGGTCATGGGGGACCGGACGAATTCGATGATGTGAAATGCGGGGTTCATTCGCACGACCAGGCCAAGAGTTGAATCCGCGGGTATCATCTGCGCATCCCACATTATCGGCGTTAGCAAGAAACCGAACAGAAGGAGCGTATTGATCACATCGTTGGTCTCCGGCAATCGGGCTCCAAGAATGCCGATCAGCGTTCCGAGCCAAACCATGTTGATCAGGACTGCCGGGAAGGTGAACAGGATTGTGAATACCCAAACCGCATCCGAGCCATGAAAAATGGCCAGCGCTGCGACCACAACAATCAGACTGAAACTGAAATTGAATACGGCTTTCGAGATAACACGGAGTATATATCGCACCAAATTTATATTTCCCTCCATTATAAAAGGTTTGGCCGCCTTGAATGTCAATGATGACTCCGTCAATACATGGATCATCAGTCGCCACATCGAGTAACCGATCACCAGATGTGGAATGAAACTGGAAGCTGGCCGCTCCATCATTTCCGAATAGACGAAGCCAAGTCCAAAGCCGAACATGGCCGGATTTATGACCAGCCACAAAAGGCCCAACCGCGCCGTCCGGTATCGAACGGCTGTCTCCAGCCATGCGGCATAGATCCAGAATTCCCTGTTGCGCAGGCACTCTAGGAAATGACGAATCATCGGCGCTAATGCGTTGTTCGATCAAATTGAATCGTTTGGACGCCGGGGTCTTGTGTCCTGGCAAGGAGCGGAACGCGACGCGGTGCGAGCACCGCCAGCGTTTCGCGACGATGTCCAGGGCGCAAGAAACCAAGTCGAAACGATTGCAGTATGCAATCTGAAACAATGGTTTGGTTGCCCCGGCTTGGCGATCTTTTCCGCTTCGGCCGCGTCGAAATCCTCGCGCGACATTCATATCGCGCTGCGGTGTTCTCCTTGCCGAATCGAAAAACTCCTGCCACCAAACTGCTCCAATTTGTTCGAACGACGTTCCAAGTCCGCATTGCTATAGCAGCAGGAGACGGCCAGCCGTCCGGTCAGTTCCCCAGAATTGAAGACCGCAGTCTCGTCAAGCCATCCCTTGCTGCTTGCCGCAGATCCTCGTCAAAGGTGAAGCCGTCTGCCTGCATGACAGCGTGAAGCGCGGACACAAAATTCTTGTGCGCAAATGGCGCCATCCACTGCAAACGATCAACCATCTGATAAAAACTGACAAACTTGTCAGATGATGATAGTCCCATGCAGGGACGATTGTTTGCTAGGGCCACGACACAGCCGTGAAACTTCATCGACAAGACACGCTCGCAAGAAAGCAGCGCCTGTGTCAGCGATGAAATGTCCGAGCGCACCGCGAAATCGGCGTCAGCCAAGGGAATCCGCAGCATGTGCTGCCAATCGTCTGTACGCGTGCTGTCGGTGCCGAGTACGAGGTAGTAAGGATCCTTGCCTGCGTCGCGAATTGTTTGGTTGAGATAGTCGAAGTGTTCCGGGTTCGGAACATTAGGTTGCTGGCGAAGAATTACACCAACGCGATTTTTTACAGGCTCGACCGTTACCGGATCGGCGCTGCAAACCATATCCGGCTCATAGACTGTCTCCACCTTGGGCTGGAGGTATTTGACGATCCAATCGCGACTCTTGATATCACGCGCCGAAACACGCCGGACATTGTCATGCTGGAAAAACTGGCGCATCTTCAAGACGCTCTTTTCATCGTAACCTCCCCAGGTAGGAACGCCGATACTGTGAATGTATACGGGTCGTTCAAGATACTCTGGACGCCAGTACGCTGCAGAAAACGAGAAGGGTATGGCCAGATCGCCGCCGCCAATGATGATCGCATCCTGGTCCAGCACATCGGATCGTACCTGGGTGCTTTTGACGCGGTCGGGATAGCCGGTGATCACCTTAATGTTGCAATCCGAGAAAGCCTTTTCAAAAATAATTCTGAAATACTCATCTCCATAATTGCCAAAGCCATAATAGCCGACAAGGCCGATGTTTTTACCGGTCGACATTCTTTACCTTTCAGCTCGTATTTGGACCTTGTTTAGTCCAGGTTTGAATTCAAACAGACAGATACACCCGGCAGGCGTCCGAGATGCGTTGCGCCGCATTGCCATCACCGTAAGGCGAGACGCCCTTCGCCAATTCCTTGTAGAAGGCTGGATCAGCGAGCAAGCGTTCGGCGGCATGGACTATGCGTCCTTTGTCGGCGCCCACCAGAAGGGCAATTCCCGACTCGACTGCCTCGGGGCGTTCCGTCTCGTCGCGCATTACAAGAACCGGTTTGCCAAGGGCAGGCGCTTCTTCCTGGATCCCCCCACTATCCGTCAAGATGAAGTAGCTGTTCTTCATCAGCATGACAAGCGCGGAATAATCGGCGGGCGGGATCAAATGCACCCGCTCAAGCCCGCCCAGCGCGGCATGGACTGGTCCGGTTACATTCGGATTTGGATGCACAGGGTAGACAAACTCAAGATTCGAATGTCGGTCGTGCAGATCGCGGATGGCGGCGCAAATCTGAACCAGCGGTTCGCCAAAATTCTCGCGCCTATGCGCCGTCACAAGGACAAGCCGGTTCGCCGGGTTCATAGGATAGTCGCACGGCAGATCCCGGGCCGCGACATCCAGAAGCGCATCAATGACGGTATTCCCGGTAACAAAGATTCGCTCATCAGGAATGCGTTCATCAACCAGGTTCTGACGTGAGGCCTGCGTCGGCGCGAAATGCAGCGCTGTCACGAGGCTTGTCATCACACGGTTCAGCTCTTCGGGAAACGGCTTGTGCAAATTGTGCGTCCGCAGACCAGCCTCCACATGGCCAACGGGCACTTTGCGATAGAAGGACACCAATGCAGCGATCATCACCGACGTCGTATCGCCTTGAACCAGAACAAGGTCGAAGGATTTGTCTTCGAACAGCGGATCGAATTTCATGAATATCCGGCCGCTAAGACCGGATAGCGTCTGATTCGGCACCATCACATCAAGATCGATGTCTGGAGACAGGTCAAACATGCCCAATGTTTGATGGACAAGTTCGCGATGTTGGCCAGTACTGACGATTGTTGTCTTGGCCCAGTCTGTCGCGTTGAGCGCCCTGATCACCGGCGCCATTTTTACGCACTCAGGTCTGGTGCCAACGAGGCAAATTATATTCTTCATGGGATCCAGTTTTCTTACAGATGATATTTCCGCCATCGAGCGGTTACACGCTGGCCTTCATTTTCGGCTTCTAGTGCATAGCCCGCAGTAAGTCCATCTCTTTTTTGGTCTCTGAACTCAGCGGTTACCGTCTTTTGGTTGCCAACAATCTATCCGCTAGTGCTTCACCAGATCATTATGACCTGCCTTTGATCTTTCATTCGGCGGAGATCGGAGTTGGCTGCTGACTTATACCTTTCGAGGCCGGTTGGGCAACCGCCCGGCGCGAGATTTTTTTACATTTGTTGGCGGTTTCCTGGACGCGGCCCGCCGCCGGCTGCTCACGAGGGGGCTGCGGATGCGGGCGAGCCAAACCTCTCCGGCTCGCGGGCGTGCCACCATTTCCC
Organism: uncultured Paracoccaceae bacterium; assembly: GCA_937873685.1. Taxonomy (GTDB): domain Bacteria; phylum Pseudomonadota; class Alphaproteobacteria; order Rhizobiales; family Rhizobiaceae; genus CALMYO01. The sequence continues at coordinate 28,900 of CALMYO010000141.1, read as the reverse complement.
CTTCAGCACCACCGCTTCCGAGACGATGCGCTTGTTGCCGCGCAGCACCTCGCCGGTCACGTCGACATAGTCGAACGCACCCTCGGCGATGCGCAGGATGGTGGCGTCGCCGAGCGATCCGGGGCGCAGCGATCCATACTCCGGCCGGCGTATTGCAGTTCCCGCATTGACGGTTGTCGCCGCAATCACGTCGCCGAGATCCATGCCGAGGCACAGGAACTTCGACAGCGTCGTCACCTGGTCGAAGGCCGGGCCGTCGATGCACAGCGTGTGGATGTCGGATGAGATGGTGTCGGGCAGGAAGCCGTTCGCCATCATCGTGCGCGCGGTCCTGAACGAGAACGAGCCGGCGCCATGGCCGACATCGAACAGCACGCCGCGCTCGCGCGCCCGGCGCACCGCATCCTTCACCGTGCCCTGGCCGGTGCAGGGCGTGTTCGGGAAGGGGCGGAAGCAATGGGTCAGCACGTCGCCCGGCCGTAGCCGGTCCACCACCTCGTCATAGGTCGGCGGCGGCTCGTCGATGTGGCACATCAGCGGCATGCCGACCTCGTCGGCCACCTGCAGGGCGATGTCGAGCGGGTGCACGCCGGACGTGCCGGAGGCATGCCTTCCGACGCGCACCTTGATGCCGATGACAAGATCACGATTGGTGTCGGCAACCGCCACCGCGTCGCGCGGGGCGAGCATGCGCATCTCCTCGCTCTCGCCTACCATGATCGTCTTTGAGAAGGCGAAGATGCCGGCGAAGGAAACGTGGAGATAGGCAAGCACCCGCGCCTCGCTCCGCTCGATCACATGCTTGCGGAAACCGTGGAAATTGCCCGGCCCGGCGCTGCCGGTGTCGACCGAGGTGGTGACGCCGCTGGTGCGGCAGAACTCGTCGGCATCAATGCCGAGCGATGTGCCGCCCCAATAGACATGGGTGTGCAGGTCGATCAGTCCCGGCGTCACGATGTAGCCCGCCACGTTGCGCACCTCGTCGCCGGGCGCGGGCGCAATCGACGGCGCAACCGCCGCCACGCTGTCGCCCGCAAAGGCGACATCCATCACGGCGTCGAGCTTTCGGGACGGGTCGATCACCCGCCCGCCCTTGAGGATCAGCCGGTCGGCCATGTTTGGCCTCCTTTCACGGGGAGGCGGCCCCGGGCGGCATTCATCGCCGCAGGCCGCCGTTCGGGTTCAGAGCGTCACCACCTGGCCTTCATGGATCGACCGGTCGGCCGCCATCACGATCTTCAGGCTGTTGACCGCATCCTCCATGTGGTCGGAAAGGTCGATATCCTCTTCGATCGCTTTCAACAGGAAACGCTGCTCGCGCTCGCACAATTCGTCGTGGTCCGGTTCGTCGCTGACATCGATCCGCTCGTCAGGCTTCGACATGTCGGAGTGGTGCCACAGGATCTGGTTGGTCTTGGTGTGCGCGTTGATGTCGTCGGATTTTACGTCGCCCGAGGTTTCCGCCATCACGATGGAAACTGAGCCTTTCGGCCCAATCACGTCCTTCACGAAGAAGGCCGTCTCGCTCATCATCGGTCCCCAGCCGGCCTCGTACCAGCCGACCGAGCCGTCGTCGAACATCACCTGCAGCATGCCGTAGTTCTGCTTTTTCACCTCGTTGGTGAGCTGTGCGCCGATCGCATGCACCTTCACCGGTTTTGCCTTTGTCATCTGGCACATCACGTCGACATAGTGGACGCCGCAATCGACGATCGGCGGGAAGGAGTCCATCAGCCGCTTGTGCCAGTCCCAGGTCTCGCCATTCGATTGCTGGTTCAGGTTCATGCGAAACACCAGCGGCGTGCCAAGCTGGCGGGCGATCTCGATGAACTTCGTCCAGGACGGATGCTGGCGCAGGATGTAGCCGATCACCAGCTTGCGGCCGGTGCGGCGCGCCGTGGCGACCGCCTTTTCCGCGTTCTCGATCGTGTCGGCGAGCGGCTTTTCGACGAACACATGCGCGCCGGCCTCCATCGCCTTGATCGCGAATTGCGCATGGGTGTCGGGCAGGGTGTTGATCGAAACCACGTCCGGCTTCAGTTCCACCAGCGCCTTGTCGAAATCGTCGAACTTTTTTGCGCCCTTCAGCGCTTCCGGCAGGTCGCGCTTGGCGATGCGCCGCTCGCAGACGCCCACAACCTCGAAACCGGGAATGCGGGTATACGCCAGCGCATGGCTCATGCCCATGTTGCCGAGCCCGACGACAAGTACCCTCTTGTTGGCCATGACGGTGTTTCCTCCTCAGTGAACCTTGACCACCGCGCCGGTGCGCGCCGATTCCTCCGCCGCAAGCGTCGCCTTCAGCGCTTCCATCGCATCTTGCGGCCGGCCGATCTGCGGCGCGACGCCTTTCAGCGCGCAGCCGGCGAAATAGTCGAACTCGGCGCGCAGCGCGCCGCCGCGCACGCCGTCGAACATCGGCCAGTAGGTCGTGTCCGGGCTGTGCAGCCGCGTGCCGTCGACGATGCCGAGATTGGGGAACGTGTCCTGCACATGGATGATCCCCTCGGTGCCGATGATCGACATGCGCTCGTCAATGTCGAAGGGCGTTTTCTCCGGCATGCACCACACGGTTTCCAAGGTCGCGGTCGCGCCGCCACGGAACCGGTACATGGTCTGGCCGATATCGGGATACTTCAGCCCGCGCACGCTGACCGTCTGCGCATAGGCCGAGGCGACCGTGTCGCCGGTGAACCACAGCATCAGGTCGGTGTCGTGGATCGCGTCTCCGACGATCGGCCCGATCTTCTCCAGGATCGTCGGCGTCCAGGCGGCCGGGATGTTGCGCCGCGATTGCAGCGCCACGATCCTGCCGATCCGGCCCTCGTCGATCGCCTGCTTGGCCATGCGGTAGCGCGGGTTGAAGCGGCAGATATGGCCGATCTGCAGGATGCCTTTCGATTGCGCCGCCGCCGCCATGATCTTCTCGCAATCGGCAACGGTGGAGGCCATCGGCTTTTCGAGGAAGACGTGCTTGCCGGCTTGCAGCGCCGCCACGGTCGGATCGGTGTGCTGGTCCCACATGGTGACGATCGACACGGCGTCGATATCCGGATCGGCCAGCATGTCGTGGTAATCGGCGTAAGTCTTCTTCACGCCGAACTTCGCCGCCTGTTGGGCCAGCCGGTCCGGCCGGCGCGTGCATAGCGCCGCCAGTTCCATGTTGGGAACGCCGACGATGGTCTCGCAATGAATCTCGCCGAACCAGCCGAGACCGATCACCCCGATGCGCAGCCTGTCCATCTCAGAAATCCTCCAGCGTCAGTTCACGCGCCATCACGATGTTGCCCGCCATCAGCCCGCAATCGACATTCAGCGTTGTGCCGGTGATTGCTGCGGCCTTGTCCGAGGCAAGGAAGGCGACAGCGTTCGCCACGTCGTCCGGATCGACGATGCGGCCAAGAGGGTACCATTTGCGCAGGGTTTCGAGCACCGAAGGGTCCTTTGCCGCCCGCCGCTCCCAAAGCGGGGTTCGTACCGTGCCGGGCAGCACGATGTTGGCGCGAATGCCGAAGCGTCCGTATTCGAGCGCCAGCGATTTCGTCAGCGAAATCAACCCGGCCTTGGCGGCGCTGTAGGCCGGATCGCCGAGCGCGCCGAGTCCGTTGACCGAGCCGATGGTGACAATGGCGCCTTTTCCCTTGGCTTTCATGCCCTCCAGCACGGCGTGGGCGCAGTAGTAGGCCCCGTCAAGATTGCCGTCGATGTGGCGCCGCCAACCCTCCGGATTGGTGCGGGCAAAGGTCGGCTGGTCGGAGTAACCGGCATTGTTGACGAGAATGTCGATTGCGCCGAGTTCTGCCGTCATCCGCGCGAAGGCCGCGCTGACCGAGGCGGCGTCGGCGATGTCGGCGACGGCCGTGGCAAGGCGCACATCGGCACCGAGGTCTAAGTCAAGCACCGCCTCGCTTCTGTCGAGCGCCGCGATCGACGCGCCATGCGCCGCAAAACACCGGCACAGGCTCTGGCCGATGCCACCTGCCGCGCCGGTGATCGCAACGACGCTGCCCGCAAAGCCGTTCATCGCAACGACTCCAGCAGGTCGAAGGCGTCGGCGATCCAGCGCAGGTTGCGGCGGCGCAGATGTCCCCAATTGTAGAAGGCGACATCCTCGATGCCGAGCCGGCGCAACGCATGCAGCGCCTCGAGCAGGTCGTTGGAGGATTCCAGGTCCGGCCATGCCGGCCGCAGGATGCCGCGCAAACGCCCGACGCCGCCAAGCCTGCGCTTCACGTCGAAGGCGTCGGCGGCGATGCGCGTGGCGGAGTTCTCGTAGAAGCAGGCTTCGATCGTGCCCGCCGCATCGGCAAGCGCCTTCAGGTCGCTGCCCTCGTACCACGCGCCGGCGGTCGGGCGGGCGACGGAGGGGATGATGGCGACCGTCTTCTCGCGCGATACCGCGTTGCGTATCTCCGCAACCAGCGAGGTGACCACCGTGCAGCGCCAGTCGAGGAACGCCTTCATCTCGCCGTCGGTGCGTGTATCGGCCATCCAGAACGCCTCGGCCATGTCGTCGGGAAAATCGAGGTCGCCGCCGAGATAGGCGGTAATGTCGGCGGCCACGCGCTTGCGCAGCGGTTCGATCGTTTCCCCGGTAGCCTTGTGGAAGCGGTCGCGGCAATGGTCGCAGAAGCACAGCCCAAGCTGGTTTTCGAGCCAGCGGTTCGGCTTGTTCAACGCAAATTCGTGGTGGAATCCGTGCGCATAAGGCGCAAAGCCCGGCGATTCGATCGACAGTCCGGTCACGCCCGCGCGGTCGGCCGCGTCGCGCGCAAGGCCGATGCCGTAGGCGCGGGCGTCCGGATGGGAGGGGCACAGGCTGTAGACGTAGCGGTCGCCGAACGCGTTCTCCACCGTCGCATCGGGATAGGTCGTGCCGAGCAGCGTGTTGTGCAGCAGCACCAGCCACACATTGGTGGCGATGTCGGTCCTTGCCGCAAGCCGGGCGACGATGTCGTCCCGGTCGAGCATGGCGTTGCGCACCGGCTTGATGCGCCCATAGCGATCAGCGCGCGGTTCGAAATAGACCGTTCCGTCCTGCGGGAAATAGACCTTTCCCTTCTCGCCATGCGGCCGCAGGAACTTGCCGGCATGGTAACTGCCGGCAATCGTCACCGTGTTGAGGGTGAGCGTCTTGAAGGCGGCGACGGCTGCGTCGACGCCGGTCTCCTCAATGTCCCAGGCATAGGCGTAGATCGCGCGCGTACTCATGCGTCGAACCAGCCTTCCTTCAGGTAGTGCATGTATTCGAAGATCAGGCCGTGCTTGCGCACGAACACGACCTCGAGGAAATCGCCGACGGTGAACGGCGGGATCACGATCTCAACGCCTTCGAGGTACGGTTCCAGCGCCTCCACCTTGAAGGCGACATGCGGGTTCTGCTTGATGATGTCGGGAACGGTGGAATCCGGCTCGTAGCGCAGGAATTCGACCCGATCCGGATGGTCATGCGGGTTCGTCACCCACACCCTGCTTTGCTCCACCCAGTTCTCGTTCGGCTGGCGCACCGTGGTGGTGACACCGACATGATCGAACACCAGCATCGAAGCCTCCCTGGCCGATGCGACTGAAGGGGCGGCGCCTGCGTTAGGCGCCGCCAGTGGCTATGCGGTCAGAGGCGGGTCTTGATCTCGTCGACATTGACCGCGCCATAGGCGTCGGAAAGCGCGAAGCCGTCGGCATCCGCCTTCACCTTGGCGGCGTCGAAGGCGTTGGCGACGTCGATCAGGTCGTTCTTGACCACATCCTCGAGCTTGAAATCGCCCTGGATCTGGCCGATCTCGCGGCCGACATCGAAGAAGAGCTGCCAGCTTTCGGGCAGGTGGTAGCCCCACTTCTTGCGCTCATCCATGCGGCCGCCAAACACGTTGGCGAGCTGCATCACCGATTCCACTGCGATATCCGGCGTCATCTGCGAATCCAGCCCCGGGAACTGCTCCATCACGATCTGGGTTGCGGCGCGCGGATTGTGCTTGCCGAACTCCAGCCCGGCGGCCCAGCCCTGGAAGTAGCGTCCGTACATCTCCTTCTTGGCAGCGTCCTCGAAATCCGCCTTGCGGATCACCATGCTGTTTGCCGGCAGCTTGGAGAAATCGCGGCCGAGGAAGTAGTCGAAGTCGAGGCCCTGGCCCTTCCACTGGGCGCGCAGTCCTTCCCACGACAGCGCGGCGTCGCCCTGTCCGGACATCACGGCCGTGCCCCAGGTCGGCCAGCCCGCGTCCACATACTTCACCTTGGTGATGTCGACGCCGGCGGCCTTCAGCATCGGATCGCAGATCGCCTGCCAGCCGGCCGAGCCGAGCACGATCGTCTTGCCTTCGAGACCCTTGAGATCGGCCGGCTTCTCGCCCTTGCGGAAGGCAAACGAGAACACGTCGCCGCCGCCCATGTGGAACGCCGAAACCAGCGGAATGCCTTGCGCCAGCGCCAGCGAGAATACGCCGGGCGACGGATAGCCGACATCGGCCTGGTTCTGGTCGACGAGCTTGACGGTCGCCGTGGCGTCGGACGGGCCGGGTTCCAGCGTCGTCTCGATGTCGCCGAAATAGCCGAACTTCTTGGCGACCCAGTAGGGGTAGTCGTCGAGCACCTCGACGGTGCCGCGCGGGCTGACCCAACGCACGGTCTCGGCGGCGCGCGCCGGGCGAATGCCGGCCACGCTCGCCAGCGTCAGCATCGAAACGCCTCCGGCGGTCAAGGTCAGAAGCTTGCGCCGTGGGATCATCATGTCCCCAGTCATCCCTTTCACTCCTCTTCCTGTTCACTTCCCTGTCGCCGCCCTCCCGCCGTGGTGTTGCCGGACTGTCGCCGGTTAGCTCTCCCATCCGGCCCATTTCTTGCCGAGCCAGAAGAAAAAGACGTAGATCGATATGCCGATGATCGCGAGGATCAGGATGATGGCGAAGAACTGCGGCATGCGGATCAGCGCCGAATAATAGGTGAGCCGGTTGCCGAGGCCTTCCGCCCCGCCGACCATCTCGGCGCCGATCGTCGTCAGCAGGCCGAAGATCGACCCGACCATCAGGCCGACGATGATCATTGGCATGGCCATCGGGATGCGGATCTTGGTGAAGATCTGGAACGTGCTGGCGCCGAAAGAACGCGCCAGTGCGATCTTGGCGAGATCGACGCGCCGGAACCCGGTCGCCGAGTTGATCATCACCATCGGCCCGCTCGCCAGCGCGACCGCAATGATGCGCGGTTCGGAACCGAAGCCAAAGCGCAGGATCAGCAGCGGCACCAGCGCCAGCATCGGCGTTGTCACCAAAAGCAGGATGTAGGGCGTGACGATCTTCTCCACGAAGGGGAACTGTGTGATCACTGCGGCGAGAACGAAACCGATCGACGCGCCGATCGCAAAGCCAACCAGCAACTCGTAGAGCGTGATCAGCAGGTGCGGCCACAGGTTGGGAAACTCCGTCACCAGCGCGGTCACGATCTGGCTTGGCTTCGGCAGCACGTAGTGCGGCACGTTGAAGGCCCCGAGCAGGAACTCCGCGCCGCCGACGATCAAGACCGCGACGAGCGCTATGACGAGGATCTCGAACTTCGTCCTGTGTTCGCCAAGCGAAAACGATGCGCCCGAAAGGCCGACCTCGGTGCCGCCGCCCTTCTTGTTGAACTCAGGAATCCTGTCGCCGAGCGCCTTGTCCACGCTTTCCGCTCCCTAAAGTCAGGTGATCTCCAGCTTCGCCGATCCGGCGCGGCCGTGCTCGATATGCGCCTTCACTTGCAGCACGCGCGCGATGAACTCCGGCTGCGTCTGGATGTCGACCGAACGCGGCCTTGGGATGTCGACGTCGAAAATCTCCGCGATCCGGCCGGGCCTGGCCGACATTACCGCCACGCGGTCGGCAAGGAAGATCGCCTCGGCGATCGAATGGGTGACGAAAGCGATGGTCTTGCCGGTCTCCATCCAGATTTCCTGGATCAGCAGGTTCATCTCGTCGCGGGTAAATGCGTCAAGCGCCCCGAACGGTTCGTCCATCAGCAGCAGGGAAGGCTCGACGGCGAGGCTGCGCACGATGGAGGCGCGCTGCTGCATGCCTCCGGACAGTTCGCGCGGGTACTTGCTTTCGAAACCGGCGAGGCCGACGCGTTCCAGCAGGCGGCCGATCTTCGCCTTGTCGGGCTGCTGGCGTTTGATCTCGAACGGCAGCTCGATGTTCTTTTCGAGGTTGCGCCAAGGCAGCAGGTTGGCGTCCTGGAAGATCATCGCGATCTGCGGATGCGGCTTGGTGATCGGCTCGTTGCCGAGCCGGATCTGGCCACTCGAAAGGGTGTGAAGTCCGGCCATGGACCAAAGAAGCGTGGTCTTGCCGCAACCGGACGGGCCGAGGATGCACAGGAACTCGCCGTCGCGCACGTCTAGCGATACGTTGTCGAGCGCGTGCACGGAACCGGTTTTCGTCTGGTAGGATTTCGACGCGCGGTCGATCGTCATCTTGACCGGCCGCGATTGCGCTTGTCCCGTCCGTGACTTTTCCGCTGCGTCCATCATCCTTCCCCGGCGCGCGCTGCGTGGCGTCGTTCCGGCCCGCGGGTATTTGAAACGCTGGCCAGAAACACGTAACCCTGAAACTATGTTACAGAAATCCGCGTTACGCAAGCGCCTTTCTGAAATGTTAATGAATCTGTCTCCCGGACCGCTCATGCTGCGATGCAAGGCAATTTGCCTTGTTTTCTTGCATCTGCGAACGGGGCCAGTGGTGATGAGGTGTTGCACAAGACGCCAAATGATGTAATTTTTTTTCAGGGCTGTTGCCCGCAAGAATGGCAGAATGGCGCTGCGGCGATGAGTGGCGATTCCGTGGAAATCGATGCGACCCCGGTCGGAATGGCGGCAAGGCCACCGGCGATTGACATCGTTTCGCGCATGCAGCGGGTCCTGCGCGATCTCTCGCAGGCTGAACGGCGCGTGGCTGACATCGTCTCCGCCGACTATGAGGCGGCGACGCGCATGACGATCGCCGATCTCGCCCAGCGCGCCGATGTCAGCCAGCCGACGGTGACGCGGTTCTGCCGCTCGGTCGGTTGCGCCTCGTTTGCCGAATTCAAGATCAGCCTCGCCACCACGCTGACCGTGGCGGCGGCGTATCTGAAGTCCGATCGTGTCTTCGACGACGATATCGGCCATCTTGCCCAGTCGATCATGTTGCGGGCGGCCGGCAGCGTGCGCGAATGCCTCGACCAGCTCGACACGGCGGTGCTCGGCCAGGCGATCGAGGCGCTGGCGGCAAGCCGACGCATCGACCTCTACGGGCAGGGCGGCGGGTCGGCCGCCATGATCGAAGACATGAAACTGAGACTGTTTCGCCTCGGCCTGCCGGTCGCAGCCTATGTCGACGGGCACCAGCAGCGCATGTCGGCCGCTACGTTGCAGCCGGGCGACGCGGTGTTTGCGCTTTCGAACTCGGGGCGGTCGAAGACCGTGGTGGAGGCCGTCGAAATCGCGCGCTCGTTCGGCGCGCGCACCGTTGCGCTGACGCGGCCCGACACGCCGTTGGCCGCTGCCGCTGAAATCGTCATCGCAATGCGCATCGACGAGGGTCCGAACGTGCTGGTGCCGACGCCGTCGCGCTACGCGCACATGGCGGTGATCGACACGCTCGCCGCCGGCGTCGCCACGCGGATGGGGCCGCGCGCCCGTGAGACCTTGCGCCGGGTGCGCTACACGCTGGCCCGCATCGGCGTCGCCATTCCGGCGCCGCAGACCGATCCGTCGGCCATTACGCCGGCAATCGCCGAAGAGGAATGAGCAGGGTCAGGGGAGGGCGCGATGGCGACCGCGAATGCCGCAATGCAGGGGCAAGTGCCGAGTGACAACGCAAGCCGGGCCGTGTCCGCGTGGCTGGACCGCTTTTCCGCCGCGCTGAATGCGGGTGATATCGACGGCGTCGCGGCGCTGTTCGAGCCGGACGGGTTCTGGCGCGACCTTGTCGCCTTCACCTGGAACATCAGGACGCTTGAGGGGCGCGATGCGATTGCCGCAATGCTTCGCGCGCAGCTTGGCGCAGTCGGGGCGTGCGCCTTCTCCCTCGCTGGCGCGGCGACGCAGACCGGCGATGTAACCGAAGCGTTCATCGATTTCGAGACAGCACAGGCGCGCGGGCGCGGGATCGTTCGGCTTCGCGGCGGGCTCTGCCACACGCTGCTGACCTCGATGACGGAACTCAAGGGGTTCGAGGAACCGAAAGGCCGCCGTCGCCCCAAGGGCATCGTCCACGGCGCGCGGCGCGATCGCACCACCTGGTTGGAGGAGCGCGAGCGCGAGACGCGCGAACTCGGCCGCACGCGCCAGCCCTACTGCCTGATCATCGGCGGCGGGCAGGGTGGCATCGCGCTTGCCGCGCGGCTGCGCCAGTTGAACGTGCCAGCAATTGTGGTGGAGAAGAATGCGCGGGCAGGCGATTCCTGGCGCAACCGCTACCGCTCGCTCGTGCTGCACGATCCGGTCTGGTATGACCACCTTCCCTACATCCCCTTTCCCGACAACTGGCCGGTCTTCACGCCCAAGGACAAGATGGGCGACTGGCTGGAGATGTATGTCAAGGCAATGGAGATCGACTACTGGGGCGCAACCGAATGCCGCAAGGCGGTTTGGAACCATGAGGCGAAGGAATGGGCGGTGACGGTCTTGCGCGATGGCGAGGAGATCGTGCTGCGGCCGCGCCAACTGGTTTTCGCCACCGGCTCCTACGGTCCGCCGCGAGAGATCGACCTGCCCGGCGCGGAACGTTTTGCCGGCACGCAATATCATTCCTGCCATCACGTGTCGGCGGCGCCGTTCACAGGCAGGAAGGCCGTGGTGGTTGGCGCGAATTCGTCTGCGCACGACATCTGCGCCGATCTGTGGGAAAACGGCGCGGCCGAAATCACCATGATCCAGCGCTCGCCGACGACGGTCGCGCGCTCCGAGACGCTGATGGAGGTCGCGTTTGCGCCGATCTACTCGCAGGAGGCCGTCGATGCCGGCATCGACACCGACCGCGCCGACCTGATCTTTGCATCCACGCCGTTTCGCCTGATGGCCGATGCGCAACGACCGGTCTATGCGGAGATCGCGCGGCGCGACGCGGACCTGATCGCACGGCTCAGTGCGGCCGGTTTCCGCACCGATTATGCCGAGGATTGCGCCGGGCTGATGGCTAAGGCGCTGCGCAGCGGGTCCGGTTACTACATCGATGTCGGCTGTTCGGAACTGATCGCAAGCGGTCAGGTCAAGGTGGTGAGCGGGGTCGAACCCGTGGCGCTGACAGAAAATGCCGTTGTCTTGAACGATGGCCGCGAAATCAGGGCCGATGTGGTGGTCTACGCCACCGGCTATCGGCCAATGAACGAGTGGGTCGCCAATATCGTATCGCGCGAAGCTGCCGACATGATCGGCCCGAACTGGGGCTATGGTTCAGGCTTCAAGGGCGATCCCGGACCTTGGGAAGGCGAGTTGCGCAACATGTGGAAACCGCTGAAGCACGAAGCGCTGTGGTTCCATGGCGGCAACCTGCACCTGTCGCGTTTCCATTCATTGCATGTGGCGCTGCAACTGAAGGCGCGCATGGAAGGCCTCGCCACGCCGGTTCTTGGTTGAGCCATGAGTGAAAACGCTCCCGACCTGACCGAGTGGCTTGACCTGAACGGGCCTTCCGGCTCGCTCGACGCCGTGGATACGCCGTGCCCGGTTATCGACATCGATGTCGCAGCCGCGAACCTGCTGCGCTGGCAACTCCATTGCGACCGGTTCGGGATCGCCAGCCGGCCGCACATCAAAACCCACAAGCTGGCCGGTCTGGCGCGCGCCCAGATCGATCTCGGCGCGATCGGGGTGACGGTGCAGAAGCTCGGCGAGGCGCAGGTGATGGCTGCGGCCGGCATACGCGACATACTGCTCACCTTCAACATCATCGGCCGCGCCAAACTGGAGCGGCTTGGCGCGCTGGCGCGAGAAACCGACATCAAGGTCGTGGCCGACAATGCCGAGATGCTGCCGGGGCTTGCCTTTGCGGCCAGTCTCGCCGGGCGCGACATCGGCGTTCTGGTGGAATGCGACACCGGGGCAGGCCGAAACGGCGTGCAGACACCACTGGCCGCTGCCGATCTCGCGACTTCGATCGACCGCATGCCGGGTCTGGTTTATGCCGGTCTTGCAACCTATCCGAAACCCGGCATGCGCGTCGCCGTCGCCGAATGGCTCGCCGAAGCGCGTGCGCTTGCCGCAAAGGCGGGGCTGGAGACCGGCATTGTCTCGTCCGGCGGGACGCCCGACATGTGGTCGACGCAAGGGCTTGATGCTCTGAGCGAGTATCGCGTCGGCACCTATGTCTATTTCGATCGTTCGCAGGTTGCCCGCGGGGCTTGCCAGTGGTCCGACTGTGCGCTTGGTGTTCATGCAACTGTTGTGAGCCGGCCGACACCGGCGCGCGCGATGCTCGATTGCGGCTCCAAGGCGCTGACAAGCGACCTGCTCGGGATGACTGGATACGGCGTCGCCACGGATCTGGGCAACGCTGTCGTCACCGATCTAAGCGAGGAGCACGGCTTTCTCAATGTTTCCGGCGCCGATCCTGCGCCGCGTGTCGGCGACCGTGTTCGCATCGTGCCGAACCACGTCTGCCCGGTCGTCAACCTGTTTGACGAAGTGGCGTTCACGAGGGCGGGCGCCTTGCTCGGCATGGCGCGGGTGGATGCGCGCGGCATGGTGCGGTGACGGGTGCGATTGAGCTTGCGTTTTCCGGCTGGAAACCTGCATTGAAGCCGGCCAGGCGTTGCGCCGGACGAAAACCGGGGGCCGGCCGCAGGCGGCTTCGGCGGCAACGGTGGAGCCGCCGGAAAGGATGCAGCCGGTCCACACATGGACCCGGTCCTCGCTGTGCGGCAGCTCCACCGCGCACTCCCGCGCGCCCTGTTCAACGACTTCCCGCAGCCACACGCAATCAGCCGCCACAGTCGGCGCTCTCAATCGCGAGCCCAATAGCTGTCAGGCGGCGGGCCGTAGTCGAGCAGCGCGCAGGAATAGACCGCCGTTTCGTCAAACGGGTAGCGGGCTTCCATCTGCGGCGTCAGGGTGAGACCGAGGCCGGGCGCGTCGGGTCGCAGCAGCATGCCATCGACGATGCGGGCGTTGTCGCCCAGCATCTCTTTCCCTAGCGGAAAGTCGAGCATCGGGAATTCCACCAGCGTGCCGCCGGCCGCAAAAGCGGCGTGGTAGCTCGCCATGATCGCCGCCGCCCCGCCCCAGGCATGCACGACGACGTCGGTTCCCTCCGCCTTGGCGGCCGCAAACACGTCCATGACCGCAGAAATGCCGCCCATCACGGAAGCATCCGGCTGCACGAAATCGTAGACTTGCGCGTTGATGCGCTCGATCATTTCCTTCGGCGTGGTGATGATCTCGCCGCCGCACACGGGCACATCGATGCGGCCGCGAAGCGCGCGGAACTCGTCCGGGCAATCCGGGCCGAGCGCTTCCTCCACGAAGATCATGCGCCGGTCGGTTATGGCATGCACCGCCTGCACGAAGGTGACGACATCGTCCACGGCTTGAGGCGGATCGGCGAGGTTCTGGCACATGTCGACCCCGACCTCGATGCCGCGCTTCCCGGCCTCCTCCAACACCCATGCCGTGCGCAGGATGTCGCGCTTGACGGAGCGCATCTTGTAAACCGTGATGCCGAGGCTATGCAGCAGGTCGAATTCGCGCAGGAACTGCTCCTTGCGGTCGCAGCACCCGCCCGAGCCGTAGATGCGGATCGCATCGGCTTTCGGTCCTTCGGCGAGCAGGGCGTGCACTGGAACGCCGAGCGACTTGCCCTTGGCGTCCTGCAAGGCGATCTCGAAGGCGGCGATTACATGGCGCGCCGCCCCTTGCAACGACCAGTAATCGCAAAGGGAACGCAGGTCGCGCACCCTCCCGGCAATGTCGAACCCGTCCTTGCCCATCACCTGCGGCGTGCAGAGTTCGACAATCGCCTGGAACACCTTCGGGGCAAAGACGGCGAGATATCCCTCGCCGAGGCCTGTCACGCCGTTGTCCAGCGTGACCTCCACCATTCCGATCGTGCGCTTCGGCCCGTTCGGAAAACATTCCCTGATCTCCGGATCGTCGGCGTCGGCATAGGGCGACGACAGCAGCAGGCAGCGGATGGCGGAGATGGCGGGCATGGGGTCCTCGTTGTCAGTGGGACGTGCGGCGCACCGAGATGTGCCAGGGGATGAGCAACCGCTCGGCGAGCGTTACCACGCCGAAAAGGGCAAGACCGAGCAGCGTCAGGAAAAAGATGCCGGCAAAGGCGAGGTCGGGACGCATGTTGCCGGTGACGATCTGGATGTAGAATCCCAGTCCCTGGTCGGAGCCGATGAATTCGGCGATCGCGGCGCCGACCGTGGCGTTGATCGCGGCGTACTTGAACCCGACGAAGCATTGCGGCATGGCGGCCGGCAGCCGGATCTTGATGAAGGTCCGCCACACGCCTGCTCCTGTGGACCGGCTGAATCGTGTCAGTTCCTCACTGAGTGAGTTGAAGGCAAGGATGGCGTTCAGCACGATCGGGAAGAAGCAGACGAGAAAGACGATGATCACCTTCGGCAGCAGCCCGAAGCCGAGCCAGGAGATGAACAGCGGCGCAAAGGCGATCTTGGGCGTCATTTCCAGGCAGACGAAGAACGGATAGATCGTCTTGCGCAGGAACGACGAGAAGGCGATCGCCAGCCCGAGCGGCAGCGCCACGACGACAGCGACGACATAGCCGAGGACCGTCTCGACGCCCGTGACCCATGTATATTCCAGCAGGCGCGGCAGGTCGGCCCAACCGTTCTTCACAATCAAAGACGGCGGCGTGAGAATGTAGCGCGGTATGTCGAACAGGACGACCGCATACTCCCAGAACACGAAGAACCCGATGAAGAACACGACAAACAGCCAGGACTGACTGACGAAGCCCGCAGCCTGATCCAACAGGCGCCTTTGTTCAGATGACGCCGAAGCCACGGAATATCTCCTGTATCTCGCGCACATGCTGCATGAAGCGGGGCGAATTCTTGACGTCAAGGTCGCGCGGAAACGGCAGGTCGATCTCGATCACCCGGTCGATGCGCCCGGGGCGCGGGGTGATTACAGCCACATGCGTGGACAATTGCACCGCCTCCTCGATGGAATGGGTGACGAAGAGCACGGTTGGCCGCTCCTGCATCCAGAGGCTCTGCAGGTCGGTGCGTATTCGCTCGCGCGTCATGGCGTCGAGCTTTCCGAGCGGCTCGTCAAGCAACATGATGTCAGGCCGGTGCACCATGGCCTGGCAGAAGGCGGCGCGTTGTTGCATGCCGCCGGACAGTTCGTGCGGATAGCGTTCCGCAAAATCCTCAAGATGGACGGATTTCAGCAGGTCCATCACCCGTTTGGCGTGATCGCGCGGCGCCATACCGCGCATTTCAAGCTGGAGTTCGACATTGCCGCGAACGGTACGCCAAGGCACCAGCGTGTTGTCCTGGAACATGATGCCGATATCGGTCTGCGGGCCGGCGACCTGCTTGCCGGCGATCGCGATCCTGCCATCGGTTATGTCGAGCAGGCCCGCGAGCATCAGCATCAAGGTCGATTTGCCGCACCCGGACGGACCGAGCAGCGAGACGAACCGCCCGGCCTCGATATCGAGATCGACGGGACCGAAGGCGTGAACCCGCGAGGCGCCGCGACCGAAGACCTTCGTCACGCCGCTTATCTGGATCAGTTGTGGCATGGCATCTCGCGTTTGGTGCGGGACGACTTGCGGCCGTCCCGCTTCGGCGTCGAGGATCATTGTACGAAGGCGTTGGTGTAAAAGCTCTTCGGATCGGCGTTCGGATCGAGGTCGTTGTACTTCTTCATCAGGTCGACCATGTCGGCCCAGTCGGACTCGACATTGAGGCCGAGCACCTTGTCCTTGTTGGCGCCCGAATAGAGGATGCCGAGCGTCACCTTCAACACCTCCATCGCCTGCGCCTTCCCTGCGTCCTCGTTCATGGTGCCACCGACGATGTCGGCCATCGCGTCGACCGCAGCCTGCGGGTTTGCTTCGGCCTCCTTGTAGGACTTGACGGTCGCCTGCACGAAGCGCTTCACCAGATCGGGGTTCTTCTCGACCAGATCCTTTGTCGTGGCGACGCAGTATCCCACCTGGTTGACGCCATAGCTTGAGTACGGAAACGCCCCCGTCTCCTCCCCGCCGTTCCCCTTGCTCTCGGCCGGCTTGTCGTCGAGGCCGCCAAGCATGCCAACCGCCTCGCCCGCCCCCTGAAGGTAGCTGGAAACCAAGGCTCCGTCCGGCACGTTGACGATCTTGATGTCGCCCTCCGCAAGGCCTGCATTGGCGAGCACGATCGGGAAAAAGGTGTTGACGCCGGCGTTTGCCGTGGTGAGCACGGTCTTGCCCTTCAGGTCGGCGATCTCCTTGACCCCGGCATCGGGGCGCACCAGGATTGCTTCAGTGCCCATCGCGTCGATCACCATGACCGAGACTAAAGGCGCGCCGTCCGACACGAGCTTGGTCATTGCGCCGCATGATCCATAGGAAAACGTGCTGTCGCCATTGGCGACGAGACGATGGGCCGAACTCGACCCGTTACCGGAGCGAATATCGAGGTTGATGCCCGCTTCCTTGTAGAAGCCCTTGTCCTTGCCAAAGGCAAAACCGGCGTGCGAGCCGTAGTACATCCAATTGAGGCGCAGCCGCACGTCGTCCTCGGCCTTGGCCGCCGTTGCCATGACCATCAGGGCGGCCGTGGTGGCCGCCAGTCCTGCAACAATCCTGTTCATCAGTCTTATCCTCCTGTTGGTCGGCTAGCGCCGGGTTGCATGATTGGTAATGGCGCCTTCGCCGCCTCGCTCAGTCGCAAACGCGCGGAGCGCCGATGGTGCGCAGCATGGCGCGCGTACGCTCCCTGTATTCTTCACGGACATCCCTGGTTGGCGGGCGGCAGCGGCTCGACGGCAGACCGACCAGTTCCATGCACAGCTTGTCGAGATAGCCGTCGCCGCTGGTGAAGTTCTTCTCGATCTCGACCCAAAGCTTGTAGAAGGGCTTCGCCTCCTCAACGAGCATGCGTGCGATCTCCGGATAGTTGCCGGCGCGCGCCTCATCGACCAGCTTGATTCCCCATTCCGGCCAGAAGTTGCAGTGATGCACCTCGAAGGCGCGGGCGCCGAGCGCCGGCATGGCGCTCATGGCGAAAAGCAGGTTGTTGTCGATGATGGTGAACCGGTCCGAGAAGCTGGACGTCACGTCTTCGAATTCCATCGCGTCGGTGCGCGGCGTCGCCCATTTCAGCCCGACGATGTTCGGGATCCCGGCAAGTCGCTCGACCATGGCGAAAGAGAGGTTCTGGCTGGTCCAGAAGGTGTTGTAGACGATGATGCCGAGATCCGGCTCCGCCTCGGCCGCCGCGCGTACATACGCCTCGAAATCGGCCTCGGTATGGGTGAAGTAGAACGGGCAGGAAACCTGTATGAAGCTAGCGCCAAGCCGTTTTGCGGCCTTGGCGAGCCGCACCAGTTCCAGCGTCGAGGTCGTTTGCGCGCCCATTGCCACGGGCGCCGCGCCGCCCACTTCCTCCACCACGATCGACGCGACGCGTATGCGTTCCTCAAACGTCATCGTGGAAAAGTCGCCCGCCGCGCCGCCGGCCAGGAACGTGGCGTATTCGGCATTGAGGCCGGAATCGACGAGGAAACGGACATAGGCGCGCAGCGCCGTTTCGTTGATCTCCATGTCTGGCGTATCCCGGAACGGCGTCGGGATCGTCACGTAGCAGCCTTCCAATGCCTTCTTCAGAGTTTCCGCCGACACGTTCGTCGCCTCCACGGTGGTATTCGCCTGCATCGTTGCGCTTCGCGCCATCATCGCCCGGTCGTGCGCGTCGCCGAGCGCCGGGCAGGACAACGGAAGAGCGGTTCCGCAGAGTTTTCCCGTGTTGATGATTTGTCGCTTGACCGTTTTTGCGCCGCCCCTGACGAATCCGGCCAACGGCCCAATTCCAGGCGGATTTCAGAACGACAGCTTTTGCTGGAGTTCTGGCCGGTAACGCTTCAACTCGTCGGTTGTCGCACGGCGACGGAATTCGCGCGGCGAGATGCCGAAATGCGCCTTGAAGCTGCGCGAGAACACCTCGGGTGAGCCGAACCCGCAGGCATCGGCGACATCCTGGATGGCAATGTCGCTGTAGAACAGGGCGTTGCGCGCCGCCTGCAGGCGAATTTTCCGGTAGTAGCTCATCGGCGCGTCGCCGAACCGGTCATGAACGAGACGATTGAGAGCGCGTACCGAAACGCCCGCTCGCTCGGCCAGCGCCTGGGCCGAAAGGGGTGTCTTTATGTTTTCTTCCATCTCGTTGAGGATTTGCGTCAGCGGCGAGCGGCAGTTCGGCGGCGGTGCCTGCGCGGGCAGCCTTTGCGCTTCGCTGCTTTCGCGCTTGCTCTGGGCGACGAATGCGTTGGCAACCACCTGCGCCAGCGCCTGGCCATGCAGGCGCCCGATCACGTCGAGCATGAGGTCGAGCGTCGCATGCCCGCCGGCACAGGTTACGCGATCCTTTTCAAGTTCGTAAAGTTGTTCGGAGACCTCGATATCAGGATAAAGTTCGCGGAAGGTCGAGGCGGATTCCCAGTGCACGGTGATGCGGCGACCGTGAAGCAGCCCGGCTTCAGCCAGCGCGAATGCGCCGGTGTCGACACCGCCCATCACGCAGCCGTGGCGCGCCAGGCGGCGAAGCCAGTTCAGCAGTTTTTTCGACAGGTGCTGGGTTGGATGATTGCCGCCAAACACAAAAACGATCGGCAGCCAGTCGATCTCGGAAACCGTAGCATCGACGCTGAGCGACACGCCGCTGCCGGACATCACGGAATCCCCGGCCTCGGCAATCAGCGACCAGTCGAATATCCGCGTTCCGCTGTTCTGGTTGGCGATCCGCAGCGCCTCCATCGCCGGCACCAGCGCATACAGGGGAAACTCCGGCACAAGCAGGAAGCCGAAACGCACCGGATCGGCGGAATTGCGCGCATGGCCGTCGAGGATCGTGCCGGAAATGCCCATCAGCGCCGATCCGTCTCCGGTTCAACCGATGGGCATCGAAAGAGGCGGTTTGGCGCGACACGCGATTTGCAAATTCGGACAACGGTCAAGGCAGCCTCCAAGACGTCGCCATGATGCAGGTTAGCCCTGCGCCATCTTCTCCGTAGTATACAGTATGGAACGTCCCGTCGTCAGCCCGGATTGTTGCGGGATAGCCCAGATTCCGGTTCGGCAGACCGCCGCGTATGCGAATCGTTTGATCGATGTTCCAACTCCCGCCGTCGTCGGAAGAGAACACCGCGCGGATCCCGTAATCCGGCTGCCGCCAGCCGCAGGTCATCAAGAGCCGGCCGTCGTCAAGCAATGCGAGATGGGCGGGATAACCGCTGATGTCGAGTTTGTGCGGACGGGACCAGGTTGCGCCGCCGTCATCGGACTTCACCTGATGCAGGCGCCGCGAGACGTTTTCTCGCAGCACTGCAACGAGCCTGCCGGAGGCGGTTCGCACCAATGCGGGTTCCTCGAACTCGTGGCCGTCGAGCGCCGCCACCAGCGATGCCGCCGACCATGTCCGGCCGCAGTCGGCGGATCGAATCGCAAAGATCTGCCGGTAGTGCGGGATATCGCTCATGAGGAGCAGCACCGTTCCATCGAGCAGTTCGACGCCGCTTCGCATGGCGTATCCGCCGCTGAAGGGCGCGGTGTCGATGAGAATGGTTTCCGAAAAACTCGCGCCGAAATCATCCGAGCGATGCACCCATGTTTCGCCGGGTCCGCGCACCCATGGCGCGAGAACGGCCGGGTCGACATTGCGAAAGGCGCTTGCCTCGTGCTCCGGCGACGCCATCCATCCGCGCATGAACTCATCGGGATAACTCAATCCGGTCTGGTCCGGCATCCGACGCGCAAGATCGAGAGGGTACCAGGCAAACCGCCATTGCGACAGCAGGACGGTTCCGTTAGAGAGCGGCGTAAGGCCCGCGCATTCCGTTCCGCTGAAGCGGTAGTCCGGCACGACCTGGGGCGCGCTCCATGTTGCTCCCTGGTCGGCCGACCGGATCATCATGTTGCGAAACAGCGGCTCCTCGGGGGGATGCAGCACGAAGGCGCGGCGCGGCGCGTGGTTGAAGACGACCAGCCACGTTCCGTCGGCTGCAACAGCGGCATGGGCGTGGGCGCAGTAGCCGTGCTCTTCGCGATGGACGATCACATGCCGGACGTCGCGCGCCTCGACCAGTTCCATCTCACACCGTGAACCGCGTCGCCAGGCAGAATTGCAACGGGAACGAATCCTCGCTCCATTCATGATAGGCCGCCACGACCGTACCATCCGGCAACTGGGCGACGGTCGGATAGCCGATATGCTGGAAGACGCCCGGATTGCGCCAGTCGACCGATCCGGCGCGCGACTTGCCGCTTGCCGGCCCCATGCGGCTGGAACCGGGCCGTTCGGTTTCAGTGCGGCCCGGCACGCCGCCTTCGCGGATGACGAATTCGTTCTTGCGGTCCCAGGTGATCCCGTCATCCGAAATGCAGGCGCGCGTGCCGTAGGGCGGGCGGCGATAGCCGTAGACACAAAGATAGCGCCCGTCATGCAGCGCTATCGCCTCGGCCGGATAGCCCCAGATGTTGGTCCATTTCGGCGGCGACCAGGTGAAACCGTCATCCTCCGAAACGACGATCACCATGTTCTTGGCGTCCTCGCTCGGACGGTTGTGCGTGCGCAGAAAGCAGACCAGCCTGCCGTCGCGCAGCCGCAGGACCGCAGGTTCCTCATAGTCGATGATGCTGGCCGGGTCGAAGGCGAGCGTGGAATAGTACTCCCAGTTGAAGCCGCCATCGTCGGAGCGCATCAGCGCCGAGCGCGTGGATTCGAATTCGCCTTTCTCTTCATAGCCGTGAATGCGCCCGTAAAGACCGAGCAGCAGTTCGCCGCCGGGCATCTGCCAGCACCCCAGCCGGCAACCGCCATGCTTCAGCGGGCGGATGTTGACGGGGATCGGCCGCGTCCAGGTCTCGCCACCGTCGGTGGAGCGCACGACATAGGTGCCGAGGCAGCCTTGAGTATGGTAGGCCCAGGTCCAGTCACCCCATTCCTCGGTCAGCGGATGGTTCGACCACGATACCCCTTCCGGCTTCACACCGCGCTTGAAGAAGCCGGTGATCGTGAAGTTGACGATCAGCGTCCCGTCATCCATCTCGCAGATGCCGCAATCCCAGTTGCCTTCCGTCTCCGTCCACGGAATCACGACTTTCGGCGCACTCCACGTCCTGCCCCCGTCACTCGAACGGGTGATCAGGGTCTGGCCGCTGTCATGGTGGTAGGGAAAGCGCTCCTCGTTGAACACGGCCAGCAGGTCGCCGTTCTTCAGGCAGCGCATGGCGATCTGGTTCACGCAATGCTCGGCGTGCTTGAAGATGGTATGGTGTTCGAGGTTCTGCGGCGTGATCATGGCCAATTCCTTCTCCCGGATCGCGATGCACCGATCATTGCGCAGGGTGCGAGTCGGGTGTTGACGAATCCTGCCGCCGTCTTGACGGAATTTCAGGCTGACCCGACGATCCGGTTTCCGTCCTGCACATCGAAAAGATGGATGTTTTGCGCATGGCAGGAGAAGCCGAGTTTCTGTCCGGGTTGCACGGCAAGCCGTTCGTTGAACAACGCCGTGAAGCGTTTTTCTCCGGAGAGCATTCCGAGCTGGATCTGTGAACCGAGCGGCTCGACTACCTCCACCTCCGCGCAGATCGCCGACGGCTCCTCGCTCAGGACAAGATGCTCGGGCCGAATGCCAACGCGCAGGGACCGGCCGGGGGCAAGGCCCTTAGCCCCGGCGGGCAAGGGTAAACGCGCGTCGCCGTGCAGGCGAAGTCCCATTGTTTCGTGACTATCGACTATGGCGTCGAACAGGTTCATCTGCGGCGAGCCAATGAACTGGGCGACAAAGGCGTTGGATGGCCGGTCGAACAATTCGAGTGGCGCTCCGGTCTGCTCGATTGCGCCGTTGCGCAGGACGATGATGCGGTCGGCCATGGTCATCGCTTCCACCTGGTCATGGGTGACATAAACGACCGTCGTCTTCAGGCGCTGATGCAACGCCTTGATTTCGCCACGCATCGCCACCCGCAACTGGGCGTCAAGATTGGACAGCGGTTCGTCGAACAGGAAAACCTTAGGATCGCGCACGATCGCGCGCCCCATCGCGACCCGCTGGCGTTGCCCGCCGGACAGGCCGGCGGGTTTGCGCTCAAGATAGTCGGTCAGATCGAGGATCGACGCGGCCTGTCGCACCCGCGCATCGATGACGGACGCGTTCTCGCCACGCAGCTTGAGGGAAAAGCCCATGTTTTGAGCAACGGTCATATGCGGGTAGAGCGCGTAGCTCTGGAACACCATGGCGATGTCGCGCGCCTTGGCCGGCAGATCGGTCACATTGCGCCCGCCGATATGGATTTCACCCTGCGTGGCGGGTTCAAGCCCGGAAATGATCCGCAACAGGGTCGACTTTCCGCACCCCGACGGTCCGACGAGCGCGACGAACTCGCCATCGGCAATCGTCAGGTTGATGTCCTTCAGAGCGGCGAATGCGCCGAAAACCTTGTGCAAGTCCACGATGCGGATTTCTGTCAACGTCGCCACCTCCCCGGGCCGGCCTCCGAGCGAGGCAGTCTAGGACGGCGCCGCGCTCCGCAGTTGGCCGAATCGGTCAAGTTCCTGACTTTTTCGGATAACCCGAACCGGCCCGTTTGCTCCGATCATCAGCCACAAGGCCCCGGCTTGGCTACCCCGAATTCGCAAACGAGGGATGCAGCCAATGATCGCGAGGACCGGGATGAGAAGGAGGAGGAACATGACAATGCACGCATTTTCTCGCCGCAGGATCATCAAGGCGGCCGGCGCGACCGCAATCGCGGGCGCACTTCCGATGCCGTTCATTCGCAGGGCAACGGCAGCATCCGCCATCGAACTCGTACACTGGAGCCCGCTCGCCGCGTCGGACGGCGAAGTGTGGGGCAAGATGATCAACAACTTCAACGAGGCGCACAAGGACAAGGGTGTCTCCATCAAGATGGAGGTCATCAACTGGGACGACTACACGACGAAAGTGCTTGCTTCGGCTGCCGCAGGCGCAGCACCGGATTTCGGCTGGAATACCGATCCCCGCCCCGGGTTCGTTCGGGACGGATTGCTGGTGCCGCTGAACGATCTGGTCGCATCGTCCGGACTCGACGTGTCCGATTTCACCGAGTTTTCGATCAATGCCTCGAAGTTCCCAAAATACGGCGGGGACGAGCTTTTCCAGATACCGCTCGACCTGATGTCCCTGCAGCCCGAGGTCAACACGGCGCATGTCTCGGAAGCCGGGCTTAACATCGATGAGTGGCCACAGGATGGCGAAGGCCTCATCGAATGGGCCAAGGCGATGACAAAAATGGACGGCGACAAGGTGGTGCGTTCCGGCATCATGATGACGGGGTCGGGAGTGCAACCGACCGTCACATGGGGCATCGTCGCCGAGCAGATGGGTTTCCAGCGGATCAGCGACGACGGCAAGAGCGTGTGCGTCAACCCGGACGCCGGCAAGGCGGCGATGCAATGGGTGCTCGACCTGTTCGACAAGCACAAGGTTTCCACGCGCGACGTCACCGACCGCTACAAGGCGTTCGGAACCGGTCAGGGTTCGATCTTCTGGACGGGTCCCTGGACCATCAACGGCTACCTTGAGCAGAAATTGCCGTTCGTGACGAAGCACTTCCCGAAGATCGGCGCCAGGCAGGTCACCTATTTCGAACGCGGCGCGCTGGAACTTTACGTCCAGAAGGACCCGTCGCGCTACGCGGCGACCATGGATGCCGTCAAGTGGCTGTCGGACAACAGCTTCCTGTGGTGCACTGAAGGTCGTGGCGCTTCGCCGCGCAAGTCGATCATCAATCGCGACGACTACAAGACATCAGGCGCGCCCTGGGACGTTCGCGGCGCATTCGTGGAGGGCATGGAATACGCCACCGCGATCGCCGATATCCCGATCGTCAACGGCGCGGACTTCAACATCTATTCCGGCGGCAACTTCCTCGCCAAGACGCTGGAGCAGGTCTGGGCAGGCCAAACCTCGATCGATGATGCGATGACGAAGTTGCAGGAAGGCTGGCAGAAGCTCCTCGACGAGGGTTGAGGCCGAAAGATCGTTTGACGGGCCCGGAATAGTCGACGACTTTTCCGGAACCTGGAAACCGGCGGGCGCCCCGTTCCTCGGGGCGCTCGCGCCGCAATCGGCCCGTCGCGCCGCCATTCGGTTGTCGCAGGGCCGGACAAACCCGGGGAACGACGCGTGTCCGGCACGGCCACACTCATGCGCGACAGGAAGCAGGCGACCGATTGGATCGCTTACGCCTTCGTTGCGATGTTCACGCTGCCGTTCCTGCTCTTCAATGTCGCGCCGATCCTGTTCACCGCCTACCTCTCCTTCATGAAATGGGGGATTTTCGGTCCACCGCGCTTCATCGGCTTCGACAACTACCGGACCGCGCTCGAAAACGACCAGATCCGCATCGCGTTCAAGAATATCCTTCTCTACGGCATGATCATCGTGCCGGGCGTCATCGTCCTCGGCCTTGCAGCAGCGCTCTATGTGCACAAGCGCTGGCCTCTGTCGTCGTTCGCGCGCGTCTGCTTTTTCTCGCCCTACGTCGTTTCCGCGACGGTCATCGGGCTCGTCTGGGTGTGGATGTTCGATACCCAGTTCGGCCTGATCAACCACTACCTCTCGTTTGCCGGCATCGACAACGTCCCCTGGCTCACAAGCACGCAATGGTCGCTCTACGGAGTCAGCATCACGTCAATCTGGTGGGACATGGGCCTGGCCTTCGTGCTCATCCTTGCCGGATTGCAGGACATACCAGGCGACCTCTACGATGCGGCCGATGTGGACGGCGCCACCCGGTGGCAACGGTTGCGCTATGTAACCCTGCCGATGCTGCGGCCGGTGCTTTCGATGGTGCTAACGCTGCAGCTCATCTCGACGCTTCGCATTTTCAGCCAGGTCTATGTGATGACGAGCGGCGGTCCCGCATCCTCGTCCACCTCCGTGCTGTACGAGATCTACACGGTCGCCATCCGCAACCAGCGCTTCGGGCTTGGCGCCGCTGTATCCATCCTGTTGTTTGCGGTCGTCCTTGTGGTCACATTCGCCAGCCGCCGGCTGCTGCGGGAGCAATCGACATGAGCGCGATCGCGGGCTTCCTGCGGGCGAACCGCATGCAGCCGGCGGATGTTCCGGTCTGGCTCGCAGGCCTCGCGATCGCCGCGCTGTGGGTCATGCCGTTCGTTTGGATGATCTCCACCTCGTTCAAGCTGCCCGGCGACGTGATGACCGTCGACATCGAGTGGTTTCCGCGCGAGATCACTGTACAGAACTATGTCGACATCTTCACCAAATATCCGGTCTGGCGCTGGATGCTGAACAGCATCATCGTGTCCGTCAGCGCGACCTTCCTGTGCGTGCTCGCCGGCGCGCTCGCCGGATATGCGCTGGCGCGCATGACCTTCCCCGGCCGGCGCCTCCTTTTCGTGCTCTACGTTGCATCGCTGATGGTTCCTATCGAGGTGTACGCCATTCCCATGCTGCTCGGCATCATCAAGGTGGGTTGGGCGAACACCTACCAGGCGCTGATCCTGCCCTCGGTCGGCAATGTCTTCTCGGTACTGATCTTCCGGCAGTTCTTCCTCAATTTTCCGCGTGACCTGGAAGATGCCGCACGCATAGACGGCGCCGGGCACGGGCTTATCTTCTGGAAAATTGCGCTGCCGCTGGCGCGCGCGCCCCTGATCGCGGCGACGGTCATCATCTTCGTGCTCAACTGGAACAATTTCCTGTGGCCGCTGCTGGCGGTGTTTGAAGACAGCATGAAAACACTGCCGGTCGGCATCGCCGCATTCACGCCGGTTTTCGGCACCGCCACCCAGCTGGAAGGCTACGCGCTCTCCATGGCCGGCGCGACGATCCTTTGCGTGCCGAGCGTGCTCGTGTTCCTCGTGCTGCAACGATACTTCATTCAAGGCATATCGAGCGGAGCGATACGTGGCTGAACAAACCTGGCTTAACCATATCGACGGGGCATGGGTAGCGCCGGCAGGCGGCGAGTATCTCGCAACCATCGATCCGGCGACGGAAGAACCCATCGCCCGCTTTGCCCGTTCGGGCGCGGCCGATGTCGATGCGGCGGTTCGGGCCGCACACCGCGCCTTGTCGGGCGAATGGTCAATGCTAACCCCGGCGGCGCGAGGCGCACTGATGTTCCGGCTTGCCGACGCGATTGCGGCCGACCGCGATCGTCTCGCACGTCTGGAGACCATCGATGTCGGCAAGCCGTTGCGCGATTCGCTCGGCGATATCGATGGCGTGGTTGCTACCTTGCGCTATAACGCCGGCGCAGCCGACAAGATGGAAGGCGCGACTATTCCGCTTGGCCGGGACATTGTCGATTTCACCGTGCTGGAGCCGCTTGGCGTCACCGCGCATATCGTGCCATGGAACTTCCCGCTTGGGATGGCGATGCGATCGCTGGCGCCGGCGCTGGCGGCGGGCTGCACCTGCGTGCTCAAGCCGGCGGAGCAATCGCCGCTCTCCGCGCTTGCCTTTGCGGAACTGCTGGACAAGGCGGCAATACCGAAGGGCGTCATCAACATCGTCACCGGCCTCGGCGAGGAAGCAGGCGAAGCCCTGGTCCGTCACCCGCTTGTGCGCGGGATAACCTTTACCGGCTCGGTGGAGACCGGACGCAGGATCATGGCCACCGCCGCCGCAGGCATCAAGCCGGTGGTGCTGGAACTCGGCGGCAAGAACCCGATGATCGTGCTGGACGACGCCGATGTCGACCGGGCCGTCGACGACGCCGTGATGGCGAGTTTCGAGAATGCCGGCCAGGTCTGTTCCTCGTCATCGCGCTACCTGCTGGCGCCGCAAATCCGTGACGCGTTCATCGAGCGCCTTTGCGCGCGCGCGGCGGACCTGACGGTCGGACCCGGACTTGACGATCCTGCAATAGGACCGATCGTATCGCGCGAACAGCATGACAAGGTGCTCGGGTTTGTTTCGGCAGGGGTAGCGGCTGGTGCACGGCTGCGGCAAGGCGGCGGACGGCCTGCCGGCCTCAACCGGGGCTATTTCCTGGAACCGACTGTTTTCGACCGGGTGACGCCGGACATGGCGCTGGCGCGCGAGGAAGTGTTTGGACCGGTTGGCGTCGCCTTGGATATCTCGTCCGAGAACGAAGCCGTCGAACTGGCCAACAGCCTCGGCTTCGGCCTGGCCGCAGGCGTTTATACGCGTGACATCGGCCGGGCCATGCGGATGATGCGGCGGCTCGAACACGGATCTGTCTGGATCAACGGCTGGTGGATGGGCGGGGTGCAGGCGCCGACCGGCGGAATGAAGGAAAGCGGGATTGGCCGCGAACGCGGCCTCGCCGGCATCCGGAATTATCTTGAGACGAAGAACGTGGCCATTCGCGTCTGATGCCGGTCAGCCTGTCCTGACCGCTCTGGCAAGTTTTTATCATTCACCGTGAGCCGATGCGGTGGACACGAGAAGGGCGACCTGACCTGCGACCCATCTCTCATCCGTTTTTGCGCGGAGTCCGTGGGTACATTTGTGGCCTCATGTGGCTTGTTTCTGCTACGCGATTTTCATGGCGTACTCGCTGGGCGTGAGATTGCCGAGCGATGAGTGCGGTCTGTTTCGGTTGTAGTCTTCCTTTCATGCATTGATGCGGGAACGCGCTTGCGCGAGTGACGAAACAGCGTCTCGTTCAGGCATTCGTCCCTGAAGCTGCCGTTGAAGCTTTCCACAAAGCCGTTCTGCATCGGCTTGCCGGGCTGGATGTAATGCCAGTCGACGCCGATCTCCTGGCGCCATTTGAGCACGGCCATACTGGTCAGTTCAGTGCCGTTATCGGATACCACTGTCATCGGCTTGCCACGCAGCCGGATCAGGGCATCGAGCTCACGGGTAACCCGCAAGCCGGACAGCGATGTGTCTGCTACCAGCGCCAGGCATTCGCGGCTGAAGTCATCGACCACGGCAAGAACCCGGAACCGGCGACCATCCGTGAAGGCGTCTGACAAGAAGTCCAGGCTCCACCTCTCGTTTGTCCTGACAGGGAGAAGCATCGGTCTTCTGGTGCCGAGAGCCCGCTTCCGGCCACCACGCTTGCGAACCTGCAGTTTCTCCTCGCGGTAAAGCCTTCTCAGCTTCTTTTGGTTCATGACAATGCCCTGCCGTTCCAGCATCAGATGGATACGCCGGTAGCCGAAGCGCCGGCGTTCACTGGCGATCTTCTTCATCGCGTCACGCAGATCCACGTCATCCGGCCGGATGCTCCGGTATCGGACACTCGACCGGTCAATCTTCAGAACCTCGCACGCCCGGCGCTGGCTCACCCCATGCTCCGCGCACAGGTGAGCCACGGCCTCCCGCTTCGCGCCGGGCGTCACCATTTTTTTGATGCGACATCCTTCAGCATGGCGTTGTCGAGCATGGCTTCCGCCAGCAGCTTCTTCAGCTTGGCGTTCTCGTCTTCCAATGCCTTCAGCTTGCGCGCATCCGAGACGTCCATGCCGCCAAACTTGGCCTTGTACTTGTAGAAGGTCGCTTCCGAGATGCCGTGCTTGCGGCAGACATCCGCCGTCTTCATCCCGGCTTCCTGTTCCCGCAAAATCCCGATGATCTGTTCTTCCGTAAACCGTGATCGCTTCATGTGTCCGTCTCCTGGTTGGGACGGACTCTACAAAAATCTGGAGGAGCTTCAGGGTCTCAGAGTCTGTCCGGAAACAAGGCATTCATTTACAGAGCCTTCTGACCATCATG
>CALMYO010000140.1 GCA_937873685.1 uncultured Paracoccaceae bacterium | reverse complement strand
GCAGCGCCAGGCGCGGCGCGTCCTCGTCGTCCAGCAGCGCCAGCAGCCACCCGTCCAGCCGCATCGCCAGCTGCACGCCGGTGACGGTGCGGGGCATCGGCGCCTCGCGCATCAGCGCCCGCGGCACCGTGACGCGGAAGCGCGTGCCGTTGCCCAGCCGGCTCCTGACCGGCGCCAGCGCCAGGCCGAGCTGCGCCACGAGGCCGCGCACGATCGCCAGCCCCAGGCCTCGGCCGGCGCGCGAGGCCTCCGCCGCCTGCGCCAGCTGCACGTAGGGCTCGAACACGGCGTCGAGCTTGTCGGCCGGGATGCCGCGGCCGTTGTCGAGCACGTCGATGCAGCAGCCGCCCTTGTGCGGGCGCACCGCCAGCACGACGCGCGCCGGCCCCTCGATCGGTTCCGGCACGGTAACGCCGACGCCGGGCAGGGGGACCGCCCGGCGCGGGCCGATCGCCTCCCCGTCGAGCGCTGCCGCATGCAACAGGAAGCCGACGGCAGAACGCGGGCTGGCGTGGGTATGCACCACATCGCGCGGCACCGGCAGGATCGCTTGCTGGCCGGCCAGGGGCTCGCGGATGATGCCGGAAAAGAAGCCGGACGCCGCCTTGTTCGGCTTGCCCGGGCGCACACAGATCGTCGGCAGGCGGATCGCCACGCCATCGAAGATGCCGCGCCGCGTGTAGTCGCTCAGCAAGGCCTCGCAGACGAGCTTTTGCGTGCCGTAGGAGGTGAGCGGCGTGGCGTGGAATTCGTCGGGAATGGCATCGGGGAACGGGGCGCCGAACACCGCGATCGACGAGGTGAACACCAGCCGCGGGCTGATTCCGGCGGCGCGAATTGCATCGTACAGCGCGCGCGTGCCGTCGAGATTGATGCGATAGCCCTTGTCGAAATCGGCTTCCGCCTCGCCCGAAACGATCGAAGCGAGGTGGAACAGCACGTCCGGACGCGTGTCGACAAGTTTGTGCGCCGTTTCTGGCGCGGCGAAATCGCTGGCGAAACAGGTGACCGGAAACGCCGCGCCGTCCGGCGCCTGCGGCTCCACGATGTCGGTCAGCGTCATCTGCGTGACGGGCTTACCCGCCACCGTTCCGTCGGCCGCGATCCGCGCCGAAAGTTTGCGCCCGACCATGCCGGCCGCACCCGTGATCGTGATCCGCATCGTGTCATCCCTCCCCGTTGTTGCCTTTGGTGTGGCGGCTGCGCAGCCACAGCAGCACGAATGGCCCGACGATTACCGCCGCCATCACCGCAATGGCCGCAAGCGGCCAATCGCCAAGCGCCAGCATGATCCTCGGCAGGAAATAGAACAGCAGGCCGAAGCCGCCGAGAATCAGGGCTGCCGCCAAGGCTGCGCGCTTGTCGTTTCTTGTCATGACGTCTTCCTGCACCAAGGCGCATGCAAGCGCAATGCAGCGGCGCACATGCCATTGCATCGCGACCTGTTTCGACAGTTTGCCCACTCCCCGCGTTTGGGCGGCTGGCAAGTTGGCGGCCTATTCGATGAACTCCACCACTACGCCGCGAGAGACCAGGCGGGCCAGTTCCAGCGCGTCCCAGTTGGTGAGGCGTACGCAGCCGACACTTGCCGAGATGCCGATCTGTGAAGGTTCGGGTGTTCCGTGAATGCCGTAGCCGCGTTGCGACAGGCCGATCCAGGCATTGCCCACCGGACCGTTCGGCCCCGGCGGAAGGCGCAGCAATCCCGCGGTCAGCCCCGGCTGCGAGCTGCCCTTGGGATCATAGGTCCAGAACGGGTCCGCGGCCTTGTTGCGCACAGTGTGGCGGCCGATCGGCGACGGCGTTTCGCGTGACCCGACGCTTGCGGGGTAGACGGCAACGAGTGCGCCGTCGCGCGCATACGCGCGCAACTGCAATCGCCCCTTGTCGGCCTCAATGCGCGCGACGCGCCGGTCCAGCGGTTTGCCGACATTGGCAACGCGAATGCGTGTGCCAGCCGTGGCAAAATCGGCATCCGGATTGAGCGCCGCCAGAAACGCTTCATCCATGTGGAAGCGCTCCGCCAGCATTTCACGCGCCGAGACGAAGGACAAGGCCGGCAACAAGGCTTGTTCGGTGTAGAGATGCGGAATGACCGCAGCAAACGGGCCGGTAACGTCATCGCCCGTGATCTCATAGTCGAAGAAAGCCGGGCCACCGCTGTCGACAAGGGCAGCACCGAGGCTTGCGGGATCGCCGAGGCGCACCACACCGCCATCAAGCTTGAGGAACGCGGCGCGCGCGGCACGGTAGCGGGCAGTGTCGAGACCGTCGATCACGCCCGGCGAAATACCAGCGCGGTCGAACAGCACCTGGATTTGCGCGACCGCCAGCCTGTCAGCCATCGACGGCTGTCGCCTTCCCGTCTGGGCTTCCGATACGGCCAGATTGTCGAGCGCCTCGCTGGTCGCAAACGCCTCGACCGGCGCACCTGGCGCCGGCCGGGCGACCGCAAAGGCCATGACAAACACCACGGTCCTCGCGACCGCTTTACTGAAACCCGGCATTGAAAGCTGTTGACCACCCACACCGTGCCGCGGCGCCGAGAAACCGGTTCATCCGCTTGCTTTCGTTACATGGCCAATGATTCGCGATGATGACGCGCGCGTCAATCCACGAATTCGACCGTAACGCCCGGTTGCACCATGCGCGCCAGTTCGGCGGCGTCCCAGTTGGTCAGCCGCACGCAACCATTGCTATAGGTCTTGCCGATGCGCGAGGGTTCCGGTGTGCCGTGAATGCCGTAGGTTGGTTTGGAAAGCGCAATCCAGATCGTGCCGACCGGGCCGTTTGGGCCCGGTGGCACGGTGAGCACCCGGTGATTGTCGCCCTGGCGGAAATTGATCTTCGGATTGTAGGTGTAGTTCGGCTCGAAGGCGATGCGTTCCACCTGCACCGTCCCGCTCGGCGACGGCGTATCCACCGAACCGATCGTGGCAGGATAGGCGGCGACCAGCGCGCCGGAACCGTCATAAGCGCGCACCTGCTTCCTGCCCTTGTCGGCGACGATGCGAGCGACTTGCGCCTGTTTCTCTTCTGAAGCAGCCGTGACGCGCACTATCGAACCGGCGCGATTGAAATCGACGCCGGGATTGAGCTTTGCAAGGAAATCCTCGTCCATGTGAAAGCGCTCGGCCAGCATCTCGCGCACGCCAGTGAACGACATGTGGGCAAGGCTCGCCTTGATCGCGTAATCCTCCGGAACCGACCGGATGAATGGCCCCGCCACATCGGCTTCGGTGATCGTGTAATCCATGAAGGCCGGACCGCCGGAAGCCTGCAGCGCATCGAAGACGGCAGCTTCGTTGTCGATGTCGAGTGCAGCGCCGGTCATCTGCGCATGGGCGTCGAGCGCTTTGCGGACATTGGAACCCATCACCCCGTCGATGACGCCGGGCGATGCGCCGGCGCGGTCGAGCACGACCTGGATCGCCGCGACGGTCAGCGCGTTGCGCAGTGTCGAGACGCGCGGGCGCGGCAGGGCGGCAACCTCGGTGTTCGGGGCTTGTGTTCCGGCTGGTTGGTCAGTCTGCGGCGCCTGCGGATTTTGCCTCGCTTCGAGCGCTCGGCCGGTCTCGCTTCTCGGAGCGTTGTCATTGGTCGCGGGAGTCCCGGCCTCTTTGCGGCCGCCGCGATCCGGCCGCGTGATCTCGATGACGCGCACATCGCCGCGGCTTGATGCATCGGGCATCGGCGCTTGCGGCGCATTGCTGGCGGTATCGGCCTTTGGGTCAACTGCCGCCTGAGCCTGCGATTCCGGTTGGTCCGTTTCGCCGGTGACCGCGGCGGGCAGCGATCCGGCTTCACCAGTTGCAGGCTTTGCTTCCGCCTGTTCCCCTGCTTCGTCCAGCGCAGATGCAGCCGCTCCGGCGCCGGCTGTCCCGCCGGCCGGCTCGTCTGTCGGCTTCACCATTTCGCGCGTCGCAGTTTCCACGCCGCCAGCACCAGGCGAAACGGCGGTTTCATCGGTCACGCTGCCGCGCAACGACGG
Organism: uncultured Paracoccaceae bacterium; assembly: GCA_937873685.1. Lineage (GTDB taxonomy): Bacteria > Pseudomonadota > Alphaproteobacteria > Rhizobiales > Rhizobiaceae > CALMYO01. The sequence goes on along the minus strand of CALMYO010000140.1, from coordinate 1,369 downwards.
GGCTTGCTCGTCGTCCGGTTCGCCGCGCGCTTCCCGCGCGCTCGGCGTATAATCTTCGGCCGGCGGCAAATCGGGGAGAGGCGCACGTTCGACCGGGATCGGCGCGCGCACGATGCGTTCCGCGCCGCTGTCGCGCTCGCGAATCACCGTTCGCCGCTTCGGTTGCTCGACGGTGCCGGTCGCCCCGGAATCGACGCTGCGCGGCAGGTGGCGCGCGGTTTCCACATGCAGGATCTCCTGCGTGCGCAGATCATAGAGAACGCGCCGGCCCTTAGAATCGATGAACATGCCGACCTGTTCGCCGGCGCGTTGCGCAGCAGCATCGAGCGGCGCCAGCGCGAGAAATGACAGGAAGAGCGTCACGATCCCGCGCCGGGACGGACGCGTGATATCGACTGCAGCGATGACCATGCGAAACATGCAGACATCTCCAGAAAACGGCGAATGCCTGCCGGCCGTTCGCGCGCATCCTGTCCCTTCGGCGGTGTGACAAACACACAATACGGGCGCAAAAAAGGCCGGGCGCATGGTGCGCCCGGCCCAGGATGTCGTTTGCAACCGGGGGCCGCTCAGGCGGCCTCGGCAACCTGTTCGGCGTCGCCACCGCCGATGCGGAACAGCAGCCGGTCGGAGCCGTTGGAGACCTTGACGCTCGAGCCGTCCGGAACCTCGCCGGCGAGGATTTTCTCGGCCAGCGGATCCTGCAACTCCTTCTGGATCACCCGCTTCAGCGGCCGCGCGCCATAAGCCGGGTCGTAGCCCTTGTCGGCGAGCCATTTGCGGGCGCTGTCGTCGAGCGCGATGGCGATCTTGCGGTCGGCGAGCAGCTTGGCGAGGCGGCCCATCTGGATGTCGACAATCGCGCCCATCTCGCTGCGCCGCAGGCGATGGAACAGGATGATCTCGTCGATGCGGTTCAGGAATTCCGGCCGGAACGCCGAGCGTACCACCGACATCACCTCGCTACGCACCGCGTCGACATCCTGGTCTTCGCCCAGGCTCACCAGGTACTCCGCCCCGAGGTTGGAGGTCATGATGATCAGCGTGTTGCGGAAATCGACCGTACGGCCCTGGCCGTCGGTCAGCCTTCCGTCGTCAAGTACCTGCAGCAGCACGTTGAAGACGTCCGGATGCGCCTTTTCCACCTCGTCGAACAGGATCACCTGGTAGGGCCGGCGGCGCACCGTCTCGGTCAGCATGCCGCCCTCGTCATAGCCGACATAGCCGGGAGGCGCGCCGATCAGCCGCGCGACCGAGTGCTTCTCCATGAATTCGCTCATGTCGATGCGGGCCATCGCCGTCTCGTCGTCGAACAGGAAAGCGGCGAGCGCCTTGGTGAGCTCGGTCTTGCCGACGCCGGTGGGGCCGA
>CALMYO010000139.1 GCA_937873685.1 uncultured Paracoccaceae bacterium | reverse complement strand
GGACGGACTCGAACCGCCGACCCCCTGATTACAAATCAGGTGCTCTACCAACTGAGCTACAAGGGCGCCGGGAATCAAGTATCACAGGCCCCGGTAAAGTAAAGCAGAACCGCCGGCGTGGGCCCCGCGGCGGCGCGCGACGAATCGCGCGCGACCGCGGTGCGCCGCTACTCTGCTGCCTGTTTCTGCCACACCGACGGGTTGTTCGGATGCGTCGTCCAGTTGGCGTAATCCTTCGAAACCGGCTTCTTCGTGCGCGGATCGACGCCGGAAATCGCCACCATGTCGATGCAGCCTTCCACCGGGCAGACGTTGACGCAGAGGTTGCAGCCGACGCATTCCTCCTCGATCACCTCGAAATGCCGCTTGCCGTCGACCATCGCCGTGATCGCCTGGTGCGAGGTGTCTTCGCAGGCGATGTGACAGCGGCCGCACTGGATGCACAGATCCTGGTCGATGCGCGCCTTGGTAACATAGTTGAGGTTGAGATACTGCCAGTCGGTGACGTTCGGCGCGGCGCGGCCGCGGAAGTCCTCGATGGTCGCAAACCCCTTTTCGTCCATGTAGTTCTCAAGCCCCGCGATCATCTCCTGCACGATCTTGAAACCGTAGGTCATCGCCGCCGTGCACACCTGCACAGTGCCGCAGCCGAGCGCGATGAACTCGGCTGCGTCGCGCCAGGTGGTAACGCCGCCGATGCCGGAGATCGGCATGCCGGCGGTTGCCGGATCGCGGGCGATCTCGGCCACCATGTTGAGCGCGATCGGCTTCACCGCGGGGCCGCAATAGCCGCCATGCGAGCCCTTGCCGTCAATGGAGGGTTCCGGCGAGAAGCTGTCGAGATCGACCGCTGTGATCGACGAAATCGTGTTGATGAGCGACACCGCATCTGCGCCGCCGCTTTTTGCCGCCCGCGCCGGATAGCGGATGTCGGTGATGTTCGGCGTCAGCTTGACGATAACGGGCAGATCGGTGTTCTCCTTGCACCAGCGCGCCACCATCTCGATGTATTCCGGCACCTGGCCGACGGCGGAACCCATGCCGCGTTCGCTCATGCCGTGCGGACAACCGAAATTCAGCTCAACCCCGTCGCAGCCGGTGTCTTCCACCCGTTTCAGGATGTCCTTCCACGCCTGCTCGACGCAGGGCACCATCAGCGACACGACGACGGCGCGATCCGGCCAGTTCTTCTTGACGTTGACGATTTCGGAAAGATTGATCTCAAGGTCGCGGTCGGTGATCAGTTCGATGTTGTTGAGGCCGAGCAGGCGCCGGTCCGCGCCCCAGATGGCGCCATAGCGCGGGCCGTTGACGTTGACGATCGGCGGGCCGGCCTCGCCAAGCGTCTTCCACACCACACCGCCCCATCCGGCCTCGAAGGCGCGGTTGACGTTGTATTCCTTGTCGGTCGGCGGCGCCGAGGCCAGCCAGAACGGGTTCGGCGAGCGTATGCCGATGAAGGTCGTGGTCAGATCGGCCATCGCGTGTTACTCCTTGTTAGCCGTCCCTGGTTGTGCCAACCATATTCGCGACGGCGGGAAAACCAATACGGAGCGTAATGATGTCGTCCCGGATGGACTACACGGTTTTTCTCAGACCAGAACCGGAAGGCGGATTCACTGTCCTTGTTCCGGCATTGCCCGAGATCGTCTCCTTCGGTGAGGATGAGGGAGAAGCGATGGAAATGGCAAGAGAGGCGATCGAGCTCGCGCTTGAGGTGCGGCGAGACTATGGGGAACCTATCCCCGCAGACATCGTGCCTTTGGTCCGCCACGTCAGCGTGCCGCAAGCCGCGTAATATGGCGCGCCGCCGTCTGGCCGGACTAAGCGGCAAGGACTTGGTCAATGCCCTGTTGCGTGGCGGTTTCAGGATCGTTCGGATCAGTGGCAGCCACCACATTTTACAACATCCCGATGTCGCAGGTTCCAGGGTCATCGTGCCGGTTCATCGCGCGCAAGATCTTCCTCCGGGAACCATCCGGTCAATTGTCGAGCAGTCCGGTCTGACAGTTGATGAACTTCTGGCCCTGCTTTGATTTCCTTGTTGGCAGAAGCGCCTCGTGACCATGTCGCTCAACGGACGTGGTGAATCTTCGTCACCCCTCCTCATCCCGCAAGCGCCTTGTGCATGTCCTCCGCCGCATCGCGGCCGGCTTCCACAGAGGAGACGGTCAGATCCTTGCCGCCGGCGACACAGTCACCACCCGCCCAGACCTTCGCCCGGGAGGTGCGGCCGTTGAAGTCGGCGCGGATGCGGCCCTTTTCCAGCGCAATGCCCGAACCTGCGAGCGGGTGATCGTCGAAGGCCTGGCCGATCGCCTTGAACACCTGGTCGGCGGCAAGCCGGATCGTCTCGCCGGTGCCGGCGAGCTTGCTGCCGGAAAGCGCGGTGTACTCCAGCGTGATCGCATTCACCGCGCCGGCCGCGTCGTGGTGCAGCGCCTTCGGCTGCAGCCAATGGCGGATGGTCACGCCGTGCACCTGCGCCACCTCCTGCTCATAGGCGGAGGCCGCCATCTGCTCGGGTCCGCGGCGATAACAGATCGTCACCTCCTCGGCGCCCAGCAGCTTCGTCTGCACCGCGATGTCGATGGCTGTCATGCCGCCGCCGATGACGACGATGCGCCGGCCCACGGCAAGCGAAGAAAGATCGTCGCTCTGGCGCAGCTTCGCGATGTAGTCGACCGCGTCGATGCAGCCTTCGGCGTCGTCGCCGTCGAGGCCGAGATCGTTGACGGCGGCAAGCCCGAGGCCGAGGAAAACCGCGTCATATTCCCCGGCGAGCGAGTCCACCGTCACGTCGCGGCCGAGCGCCTTGCCGTGTTCGACCGTGATCCCGCCAATGCCAAGCACGAAATCGAGTTCGGCTTGCGCGAAATCGTCGACGGTCTTGTAGGCGGCGATGCCGTATTCGTTGAGGCCGCCGCCCTTCTCGCGCGCCTCGAAGATCGTGACGTCATGCCCCTTCATGGCCAGACGGTGCGCGCAGGCGAGCCCGGCCGGCCCGGCGCCGACAACGGCGACGCGCTTTCCCGTCGCCGCCGCGCGGCGGAACGGGTGGACTTGCGTCGTCTCCATCAGGTGATCGGTGGCGTAGCGCTGCAGCATGCCGATCTTCACCGGCTTGCCTTCCGCCACCTCGCGTACGCAGACCTCCTCACACAGTGTCTCGGTTGGGCACACGCGGGCACACATGCCGCCAAGGATGTTCTGGTTCAGGATGGTCTTTGCCGCCCCGTTCGGGTTCTGGTTGGCGATCTGGCGGATGAACAGCGGAATGTCGATTTGCGTCGGGCAGGCGTTCATGCACGGCGCGTCGTGGCAGAAATAACAGCGATCGGCCTCCACCAACGCTTCGTGCCGGTCGAAGGGCGGGTGCAAATCGGCGAAGTTCTCCGCATAGGTTTCTGCCGACAACCGCCCTGCCGCCACATCGCGCGCGCCACTGTCCATCGCGTTCTCCTCCAGAGAAAAGCCCGGCTGTGCGGGCCGCGGAAAATGGCAGGATGTCGCGATTTGATCAAAAGGTCAAATTTTTTCGGCTGTTGTGTGGCTGCGGTTTGGGCGTTTCGTTTCTCACGATGCAAGCCTATATTCGGGCATTGACGGGTGGGCGCCAGACCACCCCGCAACGGGAGACTGAAGACGGGCATGAGCAAGCTGTCGGCGCCGGATGGCCCGGCCAATCTGGATGAGCGATCGCGGGAGATCTTCCGCCGGATCGTCGAAAGCTACCTGATCGACGGCGAACCCGTCGGGTCGCGCAACCTGTCGCGGCTGCTGCCGGTGTCTCTCTCGCCGGCCTCGGTGCGCAACGTGATGAGTGATCTGGAGTATCTCGGCCTGATCTATTCGCCGCACGTGTCGGCTGGGCGGTTGCCGACGCAGCGGGGCCTGCGGCTTTTTGTCGACGCCTACATGGAGACCGGAACCGTCGCCAGCGAGGAGCGCAAGCTGATCGAGGCGAAGCTTGCCGAGAACGGCCGCTCGCAGGATGTCGAGACGGTGCTGACCGAGGCGACCGAACTGCTTTCGGACCTGTCGCGCGGCGCCGGCCTCGTGCTCGCCACAAAGGGAGAGGGCCTGCTGAAGCATATCGAGTTCGTGCGCCTCGATCCCGATCAGGCGCTGGCGGTGCTGGTGTGGGAATCGGGCGAGGTGGAGAACCGGGTGATCCGCCTCCCCGCCGGAATCACCGCCTCGCAACTGGCGGAAGCGGCAAACTTTCTCAACCATCACCTGCGTGGCCGCTCGCTCGCCGATGCGCGCGCCGAGATCGACTCTTTGCGCGAGGCGACTGCGCGCGAACTGGACGAACTCAGCCGCACGCTGGTCGACAGCGGTCTTGCGGTGTGGGGCAGCGCGGCCACCGGCCAGCCGGCGCGCCTGATCGTGCGCGGACGCTCCAACCTGATCTCCAATCTCGGCGCTGACGCGGATATGGAGCGTTTGCGGTTGCTGTTTGACGATCTGGAGCGCAAGGAGGGCATCATCCAGTTGCTCGACCTTGCCGAGGAAGGTTCGGGCGTGCGCATCTTCATCGGTTCGGAGAACAAGCTGTTTTCTATGTCCGGTTCGTCGCTGGTGCTTGCGCCCTACCGCGACAGCGAGAAGCGTGTGGTCGGCGCGCTCGGCGTCATCGGCCCAACGCGGCTGAACTACGCGCGTGTGGTGCCGATGGTGGATTTCACCGCGCAGTTGGTGTCGCGTCTGTTGCGATAGCGCTTTGCGCCTTGATTTTTTGCCGCCGAGCTTCGATATCGACGCCAACCCCCTTTTTCAACACGACATGGCGACGGACCACTTGCGATGGCTGACGATACCAACACGACCGAAACCCCGCGTTCCTCCAGCGGCTGGTCGCGCGAGGACCTGAAGAAAGCGGCCGATGATATCTTGAAGGCGAACCGCGCGAAAAAGGGCGCGGCGTCTTCGGAGGAAGCCGAGATCTTCGAGTTTCCGGCAGAAGGCGAAGAAGCAGAAGACGCAGCGCCCGATCCGATGCAGCAGTTGCTGGACGAAAACGCCAGCCTGAAGGACCAGTTGCTGCGCATGGCGGCCGAGATGGAAAACCTGCGCAAGCGCACCGCGCGCGATGTGCAGGATGCGCGCGCCTATGCGGTGACCGCCTTTGCCCGAGATATCCTAGGCGTCGCCGACGATCTGCGACGCGGCATCGAAATGGCTGCGACGAGCGGCGCGGCCGGCGAGGCGCACGAGACCGTCAAGCCGCTGCTTGAGGGCATGGAGCTTTCCGAGCGTTCGATGTTGGCGGCCATGGAACGCCACGGCGTCAAGCGCATCGAGGCGGAGGGGCAGAAATTCGACCCGAATTTCCATCAGGCCATGTTCGAGGTGCCAAACCCGAATGTGCCAAACAACACTGTGGTTCAGGTGGTTCAGGCGGGCTTCGCCATCGGCGACCGGGTGCTGCGCCCGGCCATGGTCGGCGTCGCGAAAGGTGGACCGAAGGCTCAGCCGGCCGCCGATTTGGGAGACCAGGCCGGGAACTCAGAGGGATGATCGGAGAAGCGGGCGCAGTCTCATCATCGTGATCCAGCGCCGGCTGTCTTCCTGGTATCGCGGGTGTCGTCGACACGAAACCCGGCGATCCGCGTCCCGCCAATCTTCCCCTCGAGCACAGGACTCCTGCCATGACCGCCAACATCCTCGTTATCGCGGGATCGCTGCGCGACGGATCCTTCAACATCAGTCTCGCCAATGCCGCGCAAACGGAGTTGACGCGGCTTGGGGCGCAGGTGACACGCGTCGATCTCGCGCAGTACCCGCTGCCACTGATGGACGAGAATCTCGAAGCGCGTTCCGGCGCGCCGGAAGCTGCGATCAAGCTCGCAGAAATCATCGCCAGCCATGACGGGCTGTTTATCGCCTCGCCCGAATACAACGCCTCGATCCCGCCGCTGGTGAAGAACACGATCGACTGGGTGAGCCGCGTGAAAACTGACGACGGCAAACCGGTAAGCGCCTTTCGCGGCCTGACCGTGGCGCTCGGCGCGGCATCAGATGGCGCGCTCGGCGGCATCCGCTGCCTGTATCACCTGCGCGCCGTGCTGATGAATGTCGGCGCGCAGATCGTCACAGAGCAATGCGCCGTCAGCCGCGCGGCTTCGGGGTTTGCCGAAGACGGCAGCCTGAAGGACGATCGCCAGGCGGCCATGTTGCGTTCGGCCTGCCAGGCTCTGCTCGAACATGCCCCATATGGCCGCGGCCGCATGGCGGGCTGAACGTGAAATGACGCCGGATCGTTCCCGACATGCCCTTGCCCGCCCGGCGCGCTCGTGCGAGGGACCGGGAAGGGAGTTTTGCACATGAATGCCGTACCTGGTAACGCCCTTTCCGACCGCCTGATCGTTGCGCTCGACGTGCCGGACATCCTGACCGCGGCCGGCATTGTCGAAAGGCTTGGCGATTCGGTCTCGTTCTACAAGATCGGTTATCAGCTGGTCTATTCCGGCGGCCTGCCGCTGGTGCGCGACCTGGCGGCGGCAGGCAAGAAGGTGTTTCTCGATCTTAAACTGCTCGACATCGACAACACGATGGAAAAGGGCGTTGAGGCCGTTACCCGGCTCGGCGCAACCATGCTCACGGTCCATGCCTATCCCAAGGCCATGCAAGCCGCCGTCAAGGCGGCGCAAGGCAGCGGACTCATCCTGCTCGGCGTCACCGTTCTCACGTCCATGGATGCGCGCGACCTGTCGGAAGCCGGCTATCACGACGCCCCGGAAGCGCTTGTCGCCAAGCGCGCCCGCCAGGCCCTGAACGCCGGCATGGGCGGCGTGGTGTGTTCCGCCGCAGAAGCCGAGCTGGTGCGCGACGTGGTCGGCCCGCAGATGGCTGTAGTGACGCCGGGCATCAGGCCGGCCGGCGGCGAAAGCGGCGACCAGAAACGGGTTGTCACGCCAGGCGCGGCGATTTGCGCCGGCGCCAGTCACCTGGTCGTCGGCCGTCCGATCGCCGCCGCCGCCGATCCGCGCGCCGCCGCGCTCGACATTCTGGACGAGATGCGCGCCGCCGCCGGCAGGGCCTGAACAAGACACCGCACAAGAAGGGGAGGAAAACATGCCGAAAGCCTACTGGATCGCCCGGGTCGATGTGAAGGATCCGGAGCGCTACAAGGACTACGTCGCCACCGCCAGGCCGGCTTTCGAGCGTTACGGAGCGAGGTTCCTGGCGCGCGGCGGCTCTTACGAGGCCATGGAAGGCGTGGCGCGCGGGCGCAACGTCGTCATCGAATTCGCCTCGATGCAGGCGGCGACAGATTGCTACAACAGCGCCGACTACCAGGCCGCAAAGGCGATCCGCCAGACCTGCGCGGATGCCGAGATGGTGATCGTTGAGGGCTACGAGGGCTGAACCGGCGGGACGCGCGGCGGCTTTTCGCAACGCCCTCAGCGGACGACATTCAACGCTTTCGGCAGGATTTCGAAGGTGGCCGGGATGCGGCCCGGAGAATCGCCGTCGATCTCGAGAATCGCGCGGTCGTTTTCCATGAGCGGTTCGACAGACAAGCGTTTGCCGCGCAAGATTGTCACGTCAGGCAGGTTGCGGTGGCCGCCATTGTAGATGCGGTTCATCTGGTCAACCAGATAGTAGCGCGACCGCCCGCGCAGGATGACGATATCGAACACGCCGTCATCGACCAACGCGTCCGGCGCGATCGCCATGCCGCTGCCGAAAAACTTGCCGATCGCCACGGCGACGACGGCAACATCGGCCTCCAAGGGTGGCCGGTCATCCACCTGCACAGCGACCTTCTGGAATCGATAGCCCAGGATCGCACGGATCGACTGCAGGAAAAACAGTGGACCGCCCGGAACGAAGCGCAAGCGCTTTCCCGCATTGACGCGTTGCACGATCGGACCGGAAACGCCGAGACTGGCGACGTTGACGAAATGGTTCACGCGCGCAATGGCGTCCTCGCCGACATAGGCGATCCGGCCGACATCGACCGGTTGCGCCATACCTTGCGCCGCCCGTTCAAGCGCCGCGGCGGGATTGAGCGGAAGCTTGAGGCTGCGGGCGAAATCCATGCCGATGCCGATTGGAACATGGGCGAGCTCCACGCCGGCACGACGGTTGCTGCTGTTCAACAGGCCGTCTGCAACCTCGCGCACTGTGCCGTTTCCGCCAATGACCACGATGCGATGCGCACCTTCGTGCGCGCATTCACCGGCGATCGACATCGCTTCGCCCTGATGCGTCGTCGAGTGGATCCTTGCACCTGGAAACAGTTCTTCGGCACGGCTGGCGAGTCGCGACCAGACAAGCCCGGCGCGCCCGCGCCCGGCGGTCGGGTTGACCACGATACTGACTGCATGTCCTTGACCCAAACCGGTTTCCTTGTGGCCACCGGCCTGCGCCTGGCGAACCTAAATTTTCGCAAGGTGATTAAATCGAGGTTAAGCCGCCTGTCCGCCAGGACAAGCGCCTGGGAGCGTTCGCGTCAGCGCGCCTGCCCGACACAGGGATGGGGCGAATCGCAATCGACTGTCCAGGCGCGCCTGCTTTCCTTCGGAAACGCGCAGGATCGGTTTTTGGCGGGACCTGTTCGCGCCCGCTCGACTGCAACCGGGCACGCCGACTGCTCGCGTCAAAATCGTCTGGTCATGTCGGCCACTGTTGCTAGAGTGCAAACAAATTACATTTCGGCAGAAAAGGAATGGTCGCGTGGGGCTGGATCGCGACGCTGACACCAACGCGGTAATTCGCGAAATCTACGACACAGCGGTTGACCAGTCGCGCTGGCCGCAAACGCTTGAACGCCTTGCCCGCCATGTCGGCGCCTGCGGCGCCTTTGTGTTCGAACTCGCTGGCGACGGGGCGCGGCGCGAGATTCGCGCGCCGTGGTTTTCATCCACCTACGATCCGGCGCTGGTGAGGCAGTATCTGGCGATGTTCAACCAGGTCGAGATGGAAGACCAGGATCTGTTTGCCCGCCATTCGCGCGCGACAGATGGCATCGAACTCATTCCCGACGATGTGCTGGCGGGCAGCGAAACGGAGCTGTTGCAACGCGCCAATGCGAAATTCCTGATGCAGTTCGGCATACGCTTCCGAATGGGCGCGTTGCTCAACAAGGACCAGGTCAATGTCGACCGGTTCGCGCTGCAATTCACCGAGCGTCACGGCCCGCCGCGACCCGACGAGGTCATGATGGCCAATACCCTGCTTTCCCATGTCGCGAAGGCGCTTTCGATCCACCGGCCGCTCAGAGCGCTGAAGGAGACCTTCGAGACCGCCATTGCCGGGCTCGACCGTCTGAAGGTCGGCATCTGCATCATCGACAGTCGCGGCATGATCGTGCATCGCAACGGCGAGTTCATGCGCCAGATGGCCGATTACCGGGTCTTCGAGCGCGCGCCGGACGGACGGCTGGTGCTTTCCAACGCCGAGGCGCGGGCCAGGCTCGGTCACCTGATCGCGGACGTGAACAATCATGGCGTATTCGGCGCGCGGCCGCGCAAGGAAGCGATAGAAGCCGAGATCGATGGCGAGACGTTTCGCCTTTGCGTCGAAGTAGCGCCAATCAGCCGCGCCGACGCGATGGGCGAGGCGAAATTCGCCGGGCACCTGATCTACAGCCTCGACACCTGCCAGCCATTCGATCTCGACACCGCAGTGATCGCCAGCATGTTCAGCCTGACCCAGGCGGAATCCGACGTGCTCGACCTGATCGCCAAGGGCATGACCAATCTGGAGATCTCGCGTGAGCGCGACAAGTCGGTGGAGACCGTCAACACGCAGGTGAAGGCGTTGCTGGCCAAGACCAACGCATCCAACCGCACCCAGTTGATCCGCCTGGCGACCAATATCAGCGCTGGGCTGATGGTGAACGACGACCGCGCCGGCGGATCGGGCAGTCGGTGATTTTTCACCCATTTGCCGGGAAAGCACGGTTTTTTCGCTTCGCAACCTAGTGTAGCCTGTCGGCGGGGCAGATTCGTGATCGCGAGGAACCGCCATGAAGCGCATCGACGCACTTCTGGGTGGGGCTGCCCTTCTCGTCAGCCTTGCCCTTCCCGCCCTTTCCGCCGAGCCCGAAAAGGTCTGTGGCGATGGGCTGACCTGCATCGAACAGAACTGGACCGACGCCCAACGCATCGCTTGGTATACCACCACGCAGGGCTCGCGCCTGTTGCCGCTCGACTGGATGCTGGCGCTGGAGCGACCGGGTTCAGAGGAGAAATTCCTCTCGGCGGCGAACATGGAGCGGCTGGGCTATCTCGCCGGCCCGCTCTCGGCGCGCAATCCCTACCGCCTGCCGCTCGGCTTCGCCATCGACCATGACCAGGGCCGGTCTGCCGACATCATGTGCGAGACGTTTCCCGCCGCCTGTGAAAATCGCACCATGCGCAAGCCCTGGGTCGGCATGACCTGCGCGGCGTGCCACACCAACGACATCACCTTTCAGGGAACCCGCATCCGCGTGGAAGGTGCGGCGACGCTCGCCGATTTTGAGGGTTTCCTCGCCGAATTCGCCAATGCGATGGACGCAGTGCTTTCCGACGAACCGAAGTTCTCCCGCTTTGCCTCAGCGGTGCTCGGCGCGGCTGACAATGGCGATGAGCGCGCGCGCCTGCGCGAGCAGGTGGAGGAGCAACTCTACTGGCGCCGCCGGCTGGAGGACAAGAACAACGGCAATGTCGCCGCCGGTCACGGCCGGCTCGATGCGCAGAGCCACATCCTCAACAAGGTCGCGCTGATCGCCTCGCCGAGTGCACCCGGCGAAGCGCCCGAGGACCAGCCGACCAACATCCGCGCCGATGCGCCGGCCAGCTACCCGTTCATCTGGAATACCGACCAGCAGGGCAAGATCCAGTGGAACGGCATCGCCAACAACATCCTGAAAATCTCGCTGTTCGGCCGCCAGACCGATATCGGCGCGCTGGTGCGCAATACGTCAGAGGTGATTGGCGTCTTCGCCCATGTCGAGATCAGCCGCATCACCGATTTCTTCGGCTACAAGTCGAGCCTGCGGCTGGAAAACATGGTGCTTCTGGAGCGTCAGCTTGGTGAATTGTGGTCGCCGCGCTGGCCGTCCGAGACCTTTGGCGCGCTCGATGCGGCGAAAGTGGCGCGCGGCGACGAGATCTTCGACGAAAAATGCGCCAGTTGCCACGTCCATCTCGATTTCGACGACACCACGACCGACAAGCGCCCGGACGGAACCAGCCTGGAGCAGATGTCGCCGCTGAAAGAGGCCAACACCGACATCTTCCTGGCCTGCAACACCTACCTGCACGAATCCAACGTCTATCGTTTCGGCGGCCGGCGCCCCTTCATCTACCTGATCCCCGGCGTGGAGGACAATGACAAGCTGCCGCGCCGCGGCCTGGCGCCGACACGCGCCATGCTGGTCAACGGCACGGTCGGTTCAATCGTCGGCGATTCCGACGAGCTGGTGCGTTCACTGGCAAAGGACGTGTTCAACTCCAACCGCAACCTGGCACAGGTCGAAAGCGTCACGCCCCTCGAAGCCTATCTGCCTGGCGTCGACGACACCGACAAGAAGCAGGAGGCCGAGCTTTGCCTTTCGGCTGATGGCGTTGCGATCCTTGCCTACAAGGCGCGACCGCTGAACGGCATCTGGGCGACCGCGCCCTATCTGCATAACGGGTCAGTGCCAACGCTTTACGACCTGCTGCTGCCGTCGCGCGTCCGCAATTCGACCCTTGCCCATGAAGCGCCGTTGCCTGAAGAGGGCGCGGAGACCAGACCGGAGCGGTTCATGGTTGGCGGACGCGAATACGATCCGGTCAAGGGCGGGTTCCGCACCGACCAGGGCCCGTTCGAGTTCCGCGTCCGCGACGACGCGGGCCGGCCGATCCCTGGCAATTTCAACTCGGGCCACGATTACGGCACAGCCGATCTCAGTTCGGACGACCGCTGGGCGCTGGTGGAGTATCTGAAGTCGCTTTGACGCCCATGGCCGGGTGCGGCTGTTCGCCAGCCCGGCCGTTTTGCTCCTGCGGCCGGCAGAAGATGCTGCACTGCACGCGATTCAGCAGGGATTCATTTTTTCCTGCTATCTGCAAGTCCAGGGACGGCGCGGGGCGCGCCAAGGGACAAGACCATGACCGTGATCGTCGGATTGCGCCGTTGCGCGGCGGCGCTGAAGCAATTCGTGTGGCCGAGCTACCGGCCGGAACGCCACTACATGCGCGGCCCGGGACCGGCTTGTGCGCGACGCGGCGGGTAAGAACGCGACATCAGCTGATTGAGCGCCGCAAACCTGCCACAGATTCATTGTTAGCACTGCTCTGCTTACGGGAAGCACAGGCAGGAGGCGACATGAGCCGGGCGGTTCTCATTGAGTGGGTGAAATCGGGACTCATGATCCTTGCGATGGTGCTGTTCACCAAGTCTTTCGCCTTTGCCTCCAATTACATCCCGTCGGAAAGCATGGTGCCGACGCTGGAAGTCGGGGACCGGCTGTTCGTTTCGCGCTTTCCCTATGGGGTCAGCCGCCACTCGCTGGCAATCGATCCGGGTCTCTCCCTGCCCGGTGAAAACGGACGGCTGCCGTCGCTGTTGCCGGCGCGCGGCGATGTGGTGACCTTCATTCACCCGCAGCATGGCGAGGTGATGATCAAGCGCGTCATCGGCCTGCCGGGCGACCGCATTGCGCTGCAGGGTGGGCGTCTCATCATCAACGGCAAGATCGTGCCGCGCACGCCGACGGACCGCTATGTCTATCGCGACACATATGGATCTCCGGTCGCGGTAACGCGCTACCGGGAAGATCTGCCCGGCGGACGCGCCCATGCCATCATCGAGCGGCGCGACGACGGCGCGGCCGACAACCTGCCCGAAGTGACTGTGCCGGCCGGCCATCTGTTCATGATGGGCGACAATCGCGACAATTCCGCCGACAGCCGCTTTTCGGCGATGGGATTCGTGCCGGTGGAAAACCTTACCGGCCGCGCCGAGGCGGTGATGTGGTCGTTGTATTCATGCGATCCCGCAGCAGGGCTGCATTGCGCCGGCCGGCGCGCGCTGACCTGGATCGAATAGGCGTTCTTGCCAAAAAGGGAACTTGCTGTCTCCGCGCCGCCGGGACGCGTCACGGCGCCTTTTCGGCGGTGTTTTGGCGCCGATGTCCCAACCTATGTTTGGCTTTGACAGCCCTGTCCTTTGCGATTATGCACCCACCACATTTTTCGCCCACCCGTCCATTTTCTCCAGGCGGGACGCTCAGGCTGCTCAACACAACGAGGCTCAACAGTGGTCAAACCCGAACTCGGAACCAAGCGCGTTTGCCCGGAAACCGGTCGCAAGTTCTACGATCTCAATCGCGATCCGGTGGTCTCGCCCTATACCGGCATGTCCTATCCGCTGTCGGCCTTCCAGGAAACCAGCGTGAAGATTGCTGAAGACGAGGATGAAGAGGCCGACGAAACCGAAATCGACACCGATGAAGGCGCCGAACTGGTGACGCTGGAAGAGGCGGAAGAGGAAACCACGACGACCAAGGGCAAGGGCGAGCAATTGCCCGACATCGATGTCACCGACGACGATGTGGACCTAGGCGATGACGAGGACGACACATTCCTGCCCGACGACGAGGAAGACGAGGAAGACGATGTCAGCGGCATCCTCGGCGGCGTCGGCGGCGAGGACGAGGAAGGCTGAATCTCCCCGGCATCGCCGCCACAGGGCGCTGAAAAGCGCTTGCATCTCCCTCCCGGCGGTTCCTTTCTCGCCTGTTCGGCGGCAAAAGTCATAAGACAAGCGTCGTTCGGTCAAATTGAATCGTTTGGACGCCGGTATCGTGCGTCCTGGCAAGGAGCGGAACGC
>CALMYO010000138.1 GCA_937873685.1 uncultured Paracoccaceae bacterium | reverse complement strand
CGCACGGCGGTGACGTAGCCGCCCGGACCCGACCCGATGATGATGACGTCGTAGTTTTCGGCCATGCCAGGCGCTCCCTAGGTTTTCTCTCGAACGAGCAGCAGCCACTCGTTTGCAACAATGCGATCGTTGAAGGCAACATACGGTCGATGCGCGACAACCGCAAAGCCGTTTGCGCGATAAAGCGCCAGCGCTTTCGCATTGCTGTCATGCGTGATGAGGCTGGATGGCCGGTCGGCGCGGGCGAATTCGGCGGCAAGCAGGGCGCTTGCCACGCCCTGCCCGCGAAACCTTGTGTAGACGGCAAGCGAATCGATGAAGCGCGTGTGCGGCGCCAGTTGCTTCAATTCGCCGATCGGCGCCAGCACGGGATCGTCAGGGCTCGCTTCGCCGTCATCGGCTTCCATAGGCCAGGAAATCAGCGCCCCGGCCACGCCGCCGTCGATTTCGGCGACAATCGCGTTCGACCAGTGGAACGGCGATTCGACGAAGGCGAAGCCGTCGCGGGCGAATTCCAGCGGCCGGTCAGCCAGCCCTTCGCGGACATAAGCTTCGAGCACCGCCGACGCCAATCCGGCCGACGCCACGTCGTCCAGGATGGCCAGATCGGCGCTGTCGGCTTGCCGTGCGGCGCGGACATGCATGCGTGGCGATCTCCCTTGTAGCGGGAGACCGCCGTATCCGGCTCAGGCGGCCGGGTCGTCGGCCACCGGTTCCGGACGCAGCAGCATCCCGAAGATTTCGTCTTTCAGCCGCAGACGCTGCTTGCGCATGTCTTCCAGATGGAAGTCGTCGGTCGGCTCGATGTCGGTCTCGGCGCGATGAACCGCGCGGTTCAGTTCATGGTATTCGTTGGCGATCCGGTGGAAATGCCCGTCGGTTTCGCGCAGGCGGTGGATCGCTGCTGCATATTCCGGGAATTCCTCGGCCAGTTCGTGCGGCACATGCGACATGGTGCGATTTTCCTCTTGTTGTCACCGCACCAAGACTGCCTGCCCCGCGTCGCCGCCTCCTTGATCCGTGTCAAACGCCGAGCAACAGGTGCGCCATCGGCGCCAGCGCGCGGCCAATCTCCTGCGTGCCGGCAGCGTCGATATGCACGCCGTCGAGTGGTGACGTCCTGGCCACCGTGCTGGCGTCGAAGAAGCCGCATCCGGTCTCGTCGGCGAGATCGGCATAGAGCGAGCCCAGCATGCGCGATTGCTCTACGCCGCCGGCAAACATTGCCGCAAACTCCGCATCGGCGGTTTCGCAAAGCGGCGGCGGCGCGACGATGATCACCTCGGGCCGAACGGCGATGTCGTCATGCGCGACGTCGTTGCGGCAGATCTTCACCAGGCGGCGCATGCCCTGCATGGCGCCGACCGCCGAGCCGCAGATTGCCGGCTTCATGTCGTTTGCGCCAAGCATGAGAATCACCAGATCGACCGGCGCATGGGTGTAAAGCAGCGTCGGCAGGAGGCGGGCGCCGTTGCGGTCGCTTTCGGAAAGGTGATCGTCAAAGGCGGTGGTGCGCCCGCGCAGACCCTCCGTGATGATCTCCACGCCGCCGCCAAGCGCCGCGCCAAGTGCATTCGGCCAGCGGAATTCGAACGGATGCCGCCCGCCGCCGTCCGGATTGGAACCCCAGGTGAGGGAGTCACCGTAACAAAGAATGGTTTTCATGCGCATTTCAATCTCAGTTGCGGCCTGCGAAAGCTTTCATCTACTGTCCAAGCGTCTGAATGCGTCCCTCGAAATCGCCAGTGACGAGTCGCGACATCATCGCGTCGGCAGAAAGCGCGTTGCGGAGGGATTTCTGAGCCTCTTCGACCTTCCCCAACCTCGGGTGGATGGAGGCTAAACCGGAAACGACCTTGTTCGACCGGGTATCGATCTTCTCGTTCAACTCCCGAAACATCGAAACGACCATATCTCCAGTTTCAGCCATTGGAGCCTCGCTCAGCAACGATGTCACTACCACATAGTGTGGCAGACCGCGCATGCCAGCATCGCCTCGCGCCCCTTCAGTTTTATCCTCCAAGCGAAAGCGGCTTTCGAGTTTCTCAGCGTATCCGGTTTCCCGCGCCTGTTCCATCGGATTGTGATTCCGCTCGCGCCGCAAAGTACGGTGCGGACCGAAAGGAAACCCAAACGGGCAATCGTTAAAATGCCTCGCATTTCCGCAATCCGATCTTTCAACCTCGATTGTATGGCGAAGTCGTAACAACCAGCCGGAGTCTGGCCGTGTCACGATTTTTTACCGCCTTTGTTGCGCTTGTCGTTTCCGCAATGCCTGCTCTGGCAGAAGGTCTACCGCTCAAGGTGGTCGTCGCAGGCGAGACCAGGGTCGTTTCGATGGAGGAACTCGAATCGATCGGCGTTTCCGGATTTCGGACGACGACGACCTGGACCGACGGCGCCCAGGAGTTCACGGGCGTCCTGCTTTCTGACATCGCCACGGCGAACAGCGTTTCCACCGGGACGGTCATCGTCAAGGCCATCAACGATTACCAGGCCGAAATCGAATTGGCCGAGATCATGTCGGCGCCGGTTTTGCTGGCAACACGCATGAATGGCGAGCGGATGTCGGTGCGCGACAAAGGTCCCTACTGGGTCGTCTATCCGCGCGACGATCATCCCGAATTTGCCGATGAACGGCACAATTTCAAATGGGTCTGGCAGGTGGACAGCCTCGAATTCAAATGAGCGGGCGACTTTCCGAGTTCATGGCGCTGGCCCGTTACGGGTTCCTTGCGCTTTTTGCCGTGCTTCTTGGCTTTACGGCCAACGCATTCATTGAACTTGGCGACGTCCAGAACCGCATCCGCTACCGTATTCCCGAAAACACCATCTGGGCGGCGGCCCAGACGGAGATCGAACTCGCACGCACTTTGGCGCAACTCGCGCCGCTCGCCGCCGGAAACCGGGCCGGGTCTGGCCCTTCGCTGCCCCTTCAATTCGACCTGCTGTGGAGCCGCGCGCAATTGTACAGATCCGGCGCGCTTGCCGCAGCGCTGCAAAGCCAGCCCGGCGTCAAGGCGAGCTTCGACCGGTTCCAGGCCGATCTGACCAATGCCGACACGTTCGTGAAACCGGCCGATGCCGGAGATCGCGAAGCAGCGCTTCGCATGCTGGAACTCTTGACGCCGCATCGCGAGGCCATTCGCGAACTGACGATGACCAGCCTCAACAACGATCGCAAGGAACGTGAGGAACTCTCACGCAACCATGATCTCTTGCAGCAGCAGCTTTCGCGCTTCGGGTCTGCCGCGGCGATCCTGCTCGGCTTCCTGCTGCTCTACCTGCTTTTCAGCGAAAGGCGCGCCCGCAGCCTGCTCAATGACGCGAAAAGTGCCCAGGCGCAGATGCAGAAAGCCCAGGCGCGCAGCGAGGAGCAGGCCTCCCAGATGGAGCTTCTGGCACGCAAGGCAACGACCGCCAGCAAGGCGAAGACAGAGTTCCTCGCGATGATGAGCCACGACATTCGCACGCCGCTCAACGCCATCATCGGTCTTTCCGAAATCATGAACCGCGACGAAACCGATGCCCGCAAGCGCCAGTACATCGAAACCATCCTGCGCGCGTCAGACAGCCTTCTTTCGCTCATCAACGACATCCTCGACCTGACAAGGCTGGAGGCCGGAAAATTGTCGCTGTCGCCCGGCGAATTTTCACCGGAAGAGCTGGTTCGCGAGGTGATGGATGTCACTGAAGTGCTGGCGCGCCAGAACCGCAATGCCATCTCCGTCGAGATCGATCCTGACCTTCCCGCCGCACTGATCGGCGATCGCGACCGGATCAGGCAGGTGCTGATGAACCTCGTCGGCAACGCCAACAAGTTCACCGTCAACGGAAGGGTCTCGATCCAACTGCGCTGCAAGCGCCGTCGCACCGGCGTTGTGACCGTGCGATTTTCGGTCTGCGACAATGGCCGGGGTATCTCGGAGAGCCTGCAGAAGCGCCTCTTCCAGCCATTCGAGCAAGGAGAGGATTCGCGTGACGCCCGCGGCGGCTCCACAGGGCTCGGCCTTGCCATCTCCGAACGCCTCGTGCGGATGATGGGCGGTTCGATCGGCCTTGAAAGCGAGCCGGGAAAGGGCTCCACCTTCTCCTTTGAACTCGATCTTGCGTTTGCAGAGGCCACCAGCGCCGCGCTTCCAAACAAGGCGAAACAGGAACTGAACCTTGCCGGGCTTGACCTGCTTGTTGTCGACGACACCCCGGCAAACCTGCTCGTTGCCGAATCCATGCTGCAGCGGCTCGGCGCACGCACCGTGACCGCAGCCTCCGGCGAGGAAGCGGTCGAAATCGCCAAGCAAAGGCGTTTCGACATCGTCGTGCTGGATGTCCTGATGCCCGGGATGGACGGCCCGACCGCCATGGCCTGCATGCGCGACAGCGGAATGTGCGCCGACGCGGCGTTTGTTGCGATGACCGCCTACAGCATGCCGAAGGACAAGGCGCGACTCATTCAGGCGGGCTTCGATGCCTATATCGCCAGGCCCGTGCGAATGAAGCAGCTCGGCAGCGCCCTCGCGCCACTCCTGGCGCAGCTTTCAGGCCCGCGCGAACAGGTTGCGCCAGCGCCTGAAGCAGTGGTTTCACCCGACGGATCGATCGATCTGGAACTGATCCGGTCGATGGCTGAAGACATCGGCGAAGAAACGTTCCGCCTCCTCGTGAACCAGGCCCAGGTGGAAACCGAGCAGGCGCTGGAAAAGCTGGAGGTCTCCGTTTCCAACGGCGATCGTGAGGCCGTGCGTCAGTCTGCCCACAAACTTGCGGGGTTGCTCGGGCAATTCGGGCTGATCGACGCCACGAATGCCGCAAGGATACTGGAAGCCAAGGCCACGACTTCGGCTCTGGATCAAACCTTGCCCGACATGCGCGATATCGCCATTCGCGGCCTTTCAGCGCTACGCGCCCGCATTGATCAAGAGCGCGTTAACCCACACCGCATCGCCGCCTGAGATCGCAAGAATCTGCAATCAGAAAATATGCCATTCTTAATCATACAATTATAGCAGCTTTTCAGCCTGTCACGGATCGCCCCGCAGCGCGGTTCGCTCCCGAAGGGCATCAGCGACGGAGCATGCCATGAGCCAGCCAGCCATCCTGATTGTCGAGGATAGCCTCGCGCTTGCCGAGACTTATCGGAGTTTCCTGCGTGGCCTTGATGCTGCGAGCGAGATCGCCGGCACGGGCAAGGAAGCGCTGGCGCTGCTGAAAAAGCGCAGCTTCGATTGCATCGTGCTCGACGTAAACCTGCCCGACATGAGCGGGTTGGGCATCATGGAACAATTGACACAGTCGGGCATCGACACGCCGGTCGTCGTCATCACCGCCAACGGTTCAGTACGCATGGCCGTCGACGTGATGCGCCTCGGCGCTTTCGATTTCCTGGTCAAGCCGTTCAACGCCGAACGCCTTCAACTGACGGTGCGTGGCGCGCTGGAAAAAGAGGCGCAGCCTGTGGTGAAGTCGGCTGGGAAACCCGCCAAAACCGGCGCGGACGAAGGCGTCGGCAACTTCATCGGCGCTTCGCTTCCCATGCAGGGCGTCTATCGCATCCTGCGCAGCGCAGCGCCGAGCAACGCGACGGTGTTCATCACAGGTGAGAGCGGCACCGGCAAGGAAGTATGCGCCGAAACGCTGCACAGCCTGTCGAAGCGCGCCAAGGGCCCGTTCGTCACCATCAACGCCGCGGCGATCCCGCGCGACCTGCTCGAAAGCGAAATCTTCGGCCATGTGAAGGGCGCGTTTTCCGGCGCCAGCGCCGATCGTCTCGGCGCCGCGCTCAGCGCCGATGGCGGCACGTTGTTCCTCGACGAAATCTGCGAGATGGATCTCGGCTTGCAAGCCAAGCTGCTGCGCTTCCTGCAAAGCAGGCAGGTGCAGCGCCTCGGCGAGGACAAGGTCAGGATCAGCGATGTACGCGTGGTCTGCGCCACCAACCGCGACCCGGCTGAGGAAGTGCGCGCGGGCCGGTTCCGGGAGGACCTGTTCTACCGCTTGCATGTCATTCCGGTGCAGCTGCCGCCGTTGCGCCAGCGCGGCGACGACATTGTCGAGATCGCCCGCAGTTTCCTGAAACGCTACGCGCAGGAGGACGGCAAGTCGTTCCTCGACTTCACGGCCGATACGGCCGCCCTCCTTATGGCCTATAACTGGCCCGGCAATGTGCGGCAGTTGCAGAATGTCATGCGCAGCGTCGTCGTGCTGAACGATGGCGAAACGGTCACGGCCGAAATGCTGCCGCTGGACATGCTGGGCAGCACGCGGCGGCGCGAGGGCACTGCAGAGAAGGAACCGCCGAAACTTGCCCAACCGCTGCATGACATCCTCGCCAAAGCGCGATTGCAGACGCCGGAACAGCCGGTTGCGCGTGAGATCCGTCCGCTGGAAGAGGTGATCCGCAACGCTATCGAAGAGGCGATCGAAACTTTCGACGGCTCTATTCCCCGGGCTGCGGCAGCGTTGGATGTCAGCCCGTCGACCATCTATCGGCGCATTGAAGCGTGGAAGGAAGAAGACGGGCGTCGGGCCGGCGCGGCCTGAACCTGGCGATGGAGGGCGACGGCGACTACCGGCTGCA
>CALMYO010000137.1 GCA_937873685.1 uncultured Paracoccaceae bacterium | reverse complement strand
GATCGACGTGCAGAACGATTTCTGCCCTGGCGGCGCGCTTGCGGTTGCGGGCGGCGATGAGATCCTGCCGTCGGTCAACGCGCTGATCGCCGGCCATGACAATGTGATCCTGACACAGGACTGGCACCCGGCCGGTCACTCCTCCTTCGCCTCCTCGCATTCCGGGCGCGCGCCGTTTCAGGCGATCGAGGTCGTCTACGGGCCGCAGACGCTTTGGCCGGATCATTGCATCCAGGGTTTTCCCGGCGCCGCGTTTCATCCCGGCCTGGAATGGACCAAGGCGCAGATGGTGGTGCGCAAAGGCTTTCGCCCGGCCATCGACAGCTATTCGGCATTTTTCGAGAACGATCGCGTCACCCCGACCGGACTCGGCGGCTATCTCGGCGAACGCGGCATCGGCGAGGTCGTGCTGTGCGGCTTGGCGACCGACTATTGCGTCGCCTATTCGGCGCTGGATGCGGCGCGGCTCGGTCTGAAGACGACAGTAGTGATGGACGCCTGCCGCGCCATCGATCTCGGCGGATCGCTCGCGGCGCAAGTTGGCGCGATGCGCGCCGCCGGCGTCACGCTGCTGTAGTCCCTCACGCAAGGCATTGGAGTTTCCGAATTGGCGCGCATACTCGACATCGCCAAGCGCGTTCACGATCACACCTGGAAGCTCGATCCGATCGTGCGCTCGCTGCTCGACACCGATTTCTACAAGCTGCTGATGCTGCAGATGATCTGGAAGATGCACCGCGACACGCAGGTGACCTTCTCGCTCATCAACCGCAAGCCCGAGGTCCGGCTGGCGGAAGAAATCGACGTGGCCGAATTGCGGGCGCAACTCGACCATGCGCGCACCATCCGGCTCACCAAGAAGGAGATGATCTGGCTGGCGGGCAACACCTTCTACGGCCGCAAGCAGATTTTCGAGGCCGATTTCCTTGCCTGGCTCGGCGAATTCCGCTTGCCCGACTACCAACTCGTCGTGCGCGACGGCCAGTTCGAGCTGGTGTTTTCCGGCTCGTGGGCCGAAGCGACGATGTGGGAAATCCCCGCGCTCGCCATCATCAACGAACTGCGTTCGCGCGCTGCGATGCGCGGTCTCGGCCCCTTCGCGCTCGATGTGCTGTATGCCCGCGCCAAGGCGAAGATGTGGGAGAAGGTGGAGCGCCTTCGCCCGTTGCCGGGATTGCGCATCTCGGATTTCGGCACGCGGCGGCGCCATTCCTTCCTGTGGCAACGCTGGTGCGTGCAGGCGCTTGCCGAAGGCATTCCCGCGGCGTTCACCGGCACGTCCAACGTGCTGCTCGCCATGGACAATGACCTCGAGGCGGTCGGCACCAACGCGCATGAACTGCCGATGGTCTATGCCGCGCTCGCCGACAGCGATGCCGAAAGGCGCGCCGCACCCTACAAGGTGCTCGCCGACTGGAACAAGCTCTATGGCGGCAACCTGCTGATCGTGCTGCCCGATGCCTTCGGCACTGCCTCCTTCCTGCGCGGCGCGCCGGACTGGGTGGCAGACTGGACCGGTTTCCGGCCCGACAGCGCGCCGCCGATCGAGGGTGGCGAGCGCATCGTCGAATGGTGGAAGCAGAAAGGCCGCGACCCGCGCGAAAAGCTGCTGATCTTTTCCGATGGGCTCGATGTCGACACCATCCTGCGCACTTTCAACCATTTCGAGGGGCGGGTGCGCATGGCCTTCGGCTGGGGCACCAACCTGACCAACGACTTCCATGACTGCGCGCCAGAGGCCGACGACCGGCTGCGTGCAATTTCCCTGGTGTGCAAGGTCACCAGCGCTGACGGCCGGCCGGCGGTGAAGCTTTCCGACAATCCGCAGAAGGCGACCGGCGATGCTGAGGAGATCGAGCGCTACCTGCGCATCTTCGGCGACGAGGAGCGGGTGAACCAGGAGGTGTGGGTATGAGCGCGGCGACAGTGCAGATCCTGCGTCTGCCGCATGGGGAAGGGCTGGATCTGCCTGCCTACGAGACTGGCGGGGCGGCGGGTATGGATCTGCGCGCCGCCGTCGACGCCGATGCGCCGCTCGTGCTTGCTCCGGCAAGCCGCGCGGCGGTGCCGACCGGACTGGCGATGGCAATTCCGCCGGGATATGAGGGGCAGGTACGCCCGCGCTCTGGGCTGGCGCTGAAACACGGCGTCACCTGCCTCAACACCCCCGGCACCATCGACAGCGATTATCGCGGCGAGGTGAAGGTGATCCTCGCCAATCTCGGCGCCGAGCCCTTCGAGATTGTCCGCGGCATGCGCATCGCGCAACTGGTCATTGCGCCGGTTTCCCGCGCGGTGCTGTGCGAGGTCGAGCAGCTGGACGACACCACGCGCGGCGCCCGAGGTTTCGGCTCCACCGGCGCGCACTGAACATCTGAACGAACCTTTCCTCTCACCGAGGTTTCCCGTGCTGGTCATCTTCGATTGCGACGGCGTGCTGGTCGACACAGAGTCAATCGCCAACACAGAACTGGCGCGGCTGATCACGGCAGCTGGCATGCCGATCGACATGCCGACCTCGCGCACGCGGTTCAACGGGTTGTCGATGACTGCGGTGCGCGAAAGGGTGCTGGCCGAGGATTGCGTCGATCTCGGCACGGAGTTCGCAACCACTTGGCAGGCAAACCTGCCGAATATTTTTGCTCAAGGTGTCGAGCCGATTGCGCATGTGCGTGAGGCGATCGAGGCGTTGCGGGCGGCGGGCATCCCCTATTGCGTCGCCTCTTCCGGAACGATCGAGAAGATGCACATGACGCTCGGCGCTTCCGGACTGTTGCCGCTGCTGGAAAACGTGCTGTTCTCCACCACCATGGTCAAGCGCGGCAAGCCGTATCCGGACCTGTTCGAGCATGCCGCATCGGCAATGGGCCATGCGGCGCGCGATTGCGTGGTGATCGAGGACAGCGTGCCCGGCGTGGAAGCCGGACGCGCTGCCGGCATGCGGGTGCTGGCCTATTGCGGCGACCGCTTGAGCAACCGCGCCGGCATGATCGCCGCCGGTGGCGAACCTTTCGAGGACATGCGCGCCCTTCCGCGCCTGCTTGGCGCAGGGTGACAGTGCAACGACCACCTACCGGCAGATGATCTTTTCCGGCGTCTGCGGGAATGGCGGGTCGATGATGACGTAGTAATCGGAATTGAACTTGGCGTTCTTGAAATAGAGGCCGTTCGGCGCCGCCTCGTACAGGATGCGGAAATAGACGTTGCCGGCGCCTTTCCTGTCGGCCGAGGCGATCAGGTATTCGCGCGCATAGCGGCCGAATTCGGCGATCTCGAACACATCGCCCGGCGCCATGTCAAACCGTGACAGTTGCGGCCGGAAGATCGGCTCGAGCTTGGCGCGATCCTCGTCCGGCCAGACGGCCGCCATCTGCAAGAGTTGCGCCACGGTCGCATCGGTGCCTTGCGCAATTGCGCCGGCAAGGCGGCAGACCTCGCCGGCGGGATCGGAGGTCTGCGCCGCCGCCGGGTGGGCGGCTACCGATGCGGCAAGCAGCGCCGCGGCAGTTGTTTTTCTCATTGCAGATCTCCAGCGTGTTCGGTCTTGCCCGGCCGGCATAATGCGCCAATATCGGGCGCATGCAAGTTTTGCCGCGCGGCGTGCGCCACATCCCCGGATATCTCGACCGAAAAAGCCAGCAGGCGCTTGTGGAGGCAATCCGCGCTGTTGTCGCCGAAGCTCCGCTCTACACGCCCGAAATGCCGCGCACCGGCAAGCCGATGTCGGTGCGAATGACCAATTGCGGCAGCCTCGGCTGGGTGACCGACCGGACGGGCGGTTATCGCTACCAGGCGCATCATCCGGCAACCGGTCGACCCTGGCCGCCAATTCCCGCCTCGCTGCTTTCGTTGTGGGAGGAGGTCTCTGCCTACGCCCATGAGCCGCAGGCCTGTCTGGTGAATTTCTACGACGAGAACGCGAAGATGGGCCTGCATCAGGATCGCGACGAGGAAGCGCTCGATGCGCCGGTGGTTTCCGTCTCGTTAGGCGACGCCTGCCTGTTTCGCGTTGGCGAAACCGTGCGCGGCGGGCGCACCACCTCGTTTCGGCTGCACAGCGGCGATGTGGTGGTGTTGGGAGGGCTGGGTCGGCTGTGCTTCCACGGCGTCGACCGGATCTATCCGGCCACATCGGCGCTGCTGAAGAACGGCGGGCGGATCAACCTGACCTTGAGAAGAGTGACAACAACGCCGGCCGCGTAAGGCACTGGATCGTTGTTCGATCAAATTGAATCGTCTGGACTTGGTCTCGTCCGCCCTGGACATCGTCGCGAAACGCTAACGGTGCTTGCACCGTGTCGCGTTCCGCTCCTTGCCAGGACGCGCGATACCGGCGTCCAAACGA
>CALMYO010000136.1 GCA_937873685.1 uncultured Paracoccaceae bacterium | reverse complement strand
CGTTAGCCAAGGAATCGTATGGTGTTAAGTGGCAAGTGTCAGAAAAACGCCGACAGAGCCTGGCAAGCGCCTGACAGCGTTTTGACAGAGACAGCATCGACCTGTGGCGCCGCCGAGCGCCGCCGGAGTACAAGCATTGTGGGCAAATGTCGGAATCAGAAGGACCGCTGGATCTGCGAACCTGGCCTGCGTTTTAGTGAACGCGTTTGCCATTACGGTCCAGGGACGGGCGCCGCACATCGTATGGGGCCTCACGGTCGGGCAAGCGCGTCCTGGCGATCGAGCAGCGTTTCGGCTGTACGCCAGGCGATCTGTTCCCTGTTTGGCCTGGGACTGTCGGCCAACCGGATCGCGTCGAGCGGATTGTCGCCAAAGATCGGAAAGTCGGAACCCGCCATGATGCGATCGGCGCCGTATAGCCTGACCGCCGCCTCCAGGGCGCGCGGGCCGAGCGAGGCGCTGTCAAACCACAGCCGCCGCAGCCTCTCGGTCGGAAAGGGCCGGTCTGCATTGCGGTGGCGAGCAATGCTCTCCATGCGCTCGAAGATGAAGGGGATCGTGCCGCCGAGGTTGATCGCCTGGAAGGCAATGTCGGGAAACCGGTCCAGAATGTCGGAAAGGATCAGCGTCAGCACGACCTGCGACGCCTGGGCCTGCAACGCCACCGCAGACGTACGGTATTGTGGATGATCGGCCGCCAGCGGCGCCGGCTCCTCGCCGACCATGAGACCTGGATGCAGCATCAGCAGCGCGCCGGTTTGCTGCGCTGCAACCAACACAGGCTGAAGCAGGCGGGCATCGCGCAACGAGTTGAAGTAGTTCGAAGGCAGGATGGCGCCGGGCAGCCGCAGTTCGCGGCGCACGCGCAAAAGTTCGCGCGCGGCTTGCTCCATGTCGGCAAGCGGAAGTCCGGCAAGCCCGGTCAGGCGTCCGCCGGTATCCTGGCGAAGGGTGGCGAGGCGGTCGTTGAATGCGCGGATAGCCGGCAACGATTCGGTGATCGGCAGCACGTCGGCGCAAAGCGCGCCCGGAAAGGTCAGCATGCGCCGCGTGACGCCCTGTTGTGTCATCGTTTCCAGCCCGATGCGGTGGTCGTAGTGGTGCGGCGTGAAGGGAAACTCGCCGTTCATCGCCAGCATCACCGGGCCGTCTGCCGTTTCGCGCAAGCACGGCCGGCTCGTTCGGCGCGCCAGCATCGCGTCGATGCCGCCGCCGTAGAAATGAGCGTGCATGTCTATGCATTGCCCGGCTTGCCACCCGGTTGTCATGGCGTTCTCCTGTTCGTGTCGCCACACTTCAGTTTCACTAAACCCCATGCTAATGTTCCCGGCAAGCCGCCTGAACGGAGAACCATATGCAGCAGGACGCCTTCATCCGGAACGCGTGGTACGTCGCCGGCAGGAGCGAGGATTTCGGCCGTGAACTCAAACCAATGAAGCTTTTGGGCGATGCGGTCGTGTTCTTCCGTCGGCGCGATGGCGCCATTGTCGCGCTCGAAGACGCATGCCCGCACCGCAAACTGCCGCTCTCCATGGGTACCTTGAAGGACGACGCGGTGGTTTGCGGCTATCATGGCCTGACCTTCGATGGAACGGGAACTTGCATTGCGGCGCCGACCCAGGAGAACATGATCCCGAAACGTGCGCGCGTCGCCTCGTGGCCGGCGGTGGAGCGCTACGGATTTGTCTGGGTATGGCCGGGCGATCCTGCCGCAGCCGATCATGCCGCGCTGCTCGACATCCCGCATTTCGACGATCCGTCCTGGGGCAGGACCGCGCGCGGGGCGCTGGGAATCGCCTGCAATTACCTGTGGATCACCGACAACCTGCTCGACCCCTCACATGTCGCCTGGGTTCACCTGACTTCCTTTGCCGGTGCCGGTTCAGACAACCTGCCGCTGGAAATGGAGGAGGATGACGACCGCGTCATTGTATATCGCTGGATCCACAACAAGCCGGCTCCGCCTTACTATGCGCCTTTCCTTCCCTTCGCGCAGGACTGCGATCGCAAGCAGCATTACGAGATGCGCCTGCCGGCGATCGCCATCAACATGTCGGTTTATGCGCCCGGCGGCTCCGGGGGTTCGGGCAACGACATTCCGGAGAGTTCCTTCGTCAATGTTTCCTACAATTTCATCACGCCGGTTGATGCCGACAATTCGCTGTATTTCTGGTTCCAGCACCGCAACCAGCGCGCCGACGACGAGGAGATGTCTCAGCGCATGTTCGCCGGCGCGACCATGGCGTTCAACGAAGACAAGGATGTGCTGGAAGCGGTTCACCGGGGCATGAAGAATCCGAAAACGCCGAACATCAATCTGGGCCTCGATGCAGGCGCGCTCCGCTTCCGTCGAAAGGTTGAGCGCGGCATCGCGACGCAGGGCGCTTACCAGGAGGCGAGCGAAGCCTCCGTGATGGCAGGCTGACGCTCAACCTCGTGAAGCAGCCAGTCGCGAAAAGCCCTGATCCGCTCCACCCGCAGGGCCTCTGCCGGGCAGACAAACCAGTAGGAAAACTGCGATGGCACGAGTTCGGGAAACGGGCGCACCAGACGCCCGTCGGCCAGCGCGTCGATCACCAGCGGTTCGCGTCCCAGCGCCACGCCGTACCCGTTGACCGCAGCTTGCACCACCATGTTCGACTGGCCGAAACGGCGGATGCGTTGCGGCTTGGGCAGGGTCCGGCCGGTTTCTTCCGCCCAGTACCGCCATGTCGGCGGTCGCCCGCCGATTTCCGCAACCTCGTCACAAAGCAGCGTGTGGCTGGCAAGATCGGCGACGGAACGGATCGGAGGTCCCTTCTCGGCGAGGCCGGGCGAGCAGACCGGAAACAGGCGTTCGCTCAGCAGCCGCTCAACATGCATGCCGCGAAAACCGCCGGGCCCATAGAGAATGGCAAGGTCGCCCTTTTCGCCCGGGAAACCCGACATGGCGTCTGTTGTCAGGATCGAGACGGGGAAGTCGGGATGGTGCTGGTCAAAATCGATCAACCTCGGCATGAGCCAGATGAACGCGAAACCGGGCAGGCAGGAAACGCCGATAGTGAGGTTTTCTCCGGCCCTGGCGCGCAGTTCCTCGCATGCCGTTGCAACCTGGCCGAAACCCTCGGCGATGGCGCAAGCCAACCGCTGGCCATCCTCGTTCGCCTGCGCCCGGCCGCCGCTTCGATGGATCAGCCGGCGTCCGAGCCATTCTTCGAGCGCGCGAACATGCTGGCTGACGGCGCTCTGGGTCACGCCCAGTTCCTCTGCGGCCCGGCCGAAACCCTGCAGGCGCACCACCGATTCGAATGTCCGCAGCGCGGCATAAGGAAGGTTAGCTTTCATATAAGCCCTGCTAATGTAGAGCCGGTTTCAAGTCAAACTCTCAGATTACAGCGTAGAACCAAAACGGGAAGCATGACATGAGCGCAACTGTTTGGGCCATGCGCGCGGCGGCGATCGAAGGTGCGCGCAATCTTCTGGGAGACTGCGCGGGGATGCACGCCGGTCAGTCGCTCCTGGTCGTGCGCGAGGATCCTGCGCTCGGCTATTATGACGCCGGCCTCACCGAAAGCGTGCTCGCCGCGGCGTTTGAAATCGGACTGCGGGCAAGCGTGCGCGACGTATCCTTCGAGCCGGACGCCACAGAGCCTCCGCCCGAACTGCTGCAGCCCATGCTGGAGGCCGACCGTACGCTGTTCCTCGCCCGCATCGGAGACCAGTTGCGCTTCAATGCCAACCTTGCCGCCGTGCGTCCGGTGGTCTGCTATGCACTCGATGAAGCCATGCTTGCCAGCGCCTTCGGCGCCGCGCCATATTCGGCCTTCGTCGAACTCAAGGCGCGCATCAACGAGGCGCTGGCCCATGCCGGGGCCATACGCGTTACCTGTCCCCTCGGCACGGATTTTTCGGGCCCGGGCGTCTCCTTTCCCGCCGAGGGCGGCGAAGTGAGCGTTGCCCGTTTTCCCATGTCGGTTTTCGCACCGGCCCCGGCGGCCGGTTTCAGCGGTCGCGTGGCGCAGGCGGGATTCCTCGTCGGAACCGGGTCGCGCTACTACCAGCCCTATGGCTGCGCGCTACGCGATGTGCTGACGATCGATTTCGACGGCAACCGTATCACTGGCTTTTCCGGCAATGGCGCCGATGTGGATGCGGCGAAGGCGCATTACGACTTCGTTGCCACGCGCTTCGGCATCGAGCGCGACCATGTGCACTCATGGCATGCCGGAATCCATCCCGGCTGCGACTTTGCCGAACCCGCGGGAAAAAGCCTTGAACGCTGGAGCGGCGCGGCCTTTGGCAATCCGCGCCTGTTGCATTTCCACACCTGCGGCGCCTATGCGCCCGGCGAAATCTGCTGGAACGTGGTGGATCCGACCATTCTGGTCGATGGCGTGGCCATTTGGGAAGATGGCCGCCTCCACCCCGACAGGATCGCCGGAAGTGCGGAGATCCTCGAGAGGTTCCCGCAAGTCAGGGCCGCCTTTGCCCATCCCGCGCAGCGCATCGGGCTCAATGCCGATGGCCGGCTGGACGCATCGCCGCAAGTCAATCGTTGATGAACGCGAGGTAGTCGTCGGCAAGCGCCCGGGCGGCAGCCCCGATCAGTTGGCGGCCATGATCGGGTGTTGCCAGCGCCGAATGCGAACCGACGCGGCCATCCGGGAATTCGCGGCGATGTTCTTCCGGCGGTCCGTGCCGGTCGCCGGAATGGTCGCGAATGAATTCGCGGGTCAGCTTGCGCGGCGGCTGCAATGCCTCGGCAGGAACCGGCGGCTGGCGAAAAGCGGCCATGGTGATCGCCACTTCCGACGGTGTGGCGTGCATGCCTTCCCAGTCGCCATACCATTGCCGTCGCAAAGTATTCACGCATTCGAACTCCCACCAGCTGCGCAAGCGGATACGCTTTTGCGGCCGCGCCTCAATGATGGCGCGCAGGGGCGAAAGATTGGCGCCATGCGCATTGACAACAAACACATGGGAGAAGCCTTGCGCCAACAGCCCGTCGATCACCTCACCCGCAAGCGCCCGGAATACCGGTTCGGAGACCGAGAGCGTTCCGGGAAAGCCCGTGTTGAACGGCGCAGGCGTCAGCGCGATGGTCGGCGCGACGATCGCGCCGCAAAGCTCCGCCGCATGCTCCGCAATCACCGCGGCGCACAGCGCATCGGTGCCGATTAGCCCCATCGGACCATGCTGCTCGGTGGAGCCGACCGGAAGGAGAATGCCTGAAGATTTTTCCAGATACTGGCCCACCTCGGGCCAGGTCATCAGGTCCAGTCTCACGTGTCAGCCCCTTCTTCCGGCGCGCCGACGGTTCTGGCGACCCATGCGTCGAGGACCGAACGATAAGACGCAAGCTCCGCGGCGACCGGCGGATGCGCCTCGATGCGGGCGCGATACGTGCGCACGGAATCGGGAAACGAAACATCCAGCCCGAGCACCGGCCTCAGCGCGTCAATCCAGGCGAATGTTATCGGGAAACCGCAGTCCCCGAGACCGAAGGCAAGTTCGGGATCGCGCTCCAGCATGCGCGCCAATTGCTGCAGGCGCGTCGTCATCTCCGCCGATTGGCGCGCCGTGAAGGCCGGGTCGCGACGCTGCGGCGCGATCGTTGCGAAAAGCGTGCGAAGGGCGGGTTCCAGCCGCGTGTCGTGGAAGCGCCCACGTTCGCGCATCTTCGCGCGCAAAGCGGTGTCTGGCGGCAGCAGCGGCGGTTCCCGATACCTCTCTTCAAGATACTCAGCGATTGCCTCGCTGTCGGCGATCAGCAGGTCGCCATCGGCAAGCGCTGGGAGGTTTCCCGTGGGAACGAGCGCCTTGTAGGTGTCCGAGCCGTAGCCGCCCGGCGGGGGAATTTCCCGCCACTCAAGCCCCTTTGCACGCAGCACGATCCGCAGCTTGGCGCAATAAAGGCTCGGCGGGATCGCGTAGACCGTCAGCATGGGAAGGCGGAAGACGCCGGCGGCGCCTCCGCGTTCCATGTCGTCAGTTCTGCAACTGCCACTTGGTTCCAAGCTGGTCGAAGAATCCCGCTTCCTTCTTCAGCGTGACCCAGGTGTTGACGTAGTTGATCCAGACCTGGTCGTCCTGCTTCATCAGCATGGCGATCGGCGTGCGGGCGCGCGGCGCCGAAACGGGAACGATCATCAACTCGGGGTACTGCGCCACAAGCTTGTAGGCTTCGACATTGGAGGTGATGTGCGCCTGGGCGCGGCCGGCAAGCACTTCCTGGAAATCGCGCGCCGGCGCTTCGACGATCTTGTACTGCGCGCCCGGAAAGAATTCCTTGACCTGCTTTTCCTGCGTCGTGCCAAGCGTCGCGGCGACAACGACGTCGGGCTTGTCGAGATCGGCCCAGTCCTTGAAGCGCTCGGCATCCTTCTTGTTGATCAGCGGAACCGTGGCGAGCGAGAAATAGCTGATCGAATACCCCGCCGCCTTGGCGCGCGCCGGCGACATAGAGGCAGATCCGGTAATGTGGTAGGTGCCCGCAGCAACGCCGGAAACCAGCGTCTTCCAGTCGGTGGGCACGAATTCGACGGTAACGCCGAGATCGGCGGCAAGCTGGTTCATCACGTCGATATCATAGCCGGTATAGGCATTGGTGGCGACGTCCTTCATCGTCATCGGGTTCCAGTCGCCTGTGGTTCCCACCTTCAGCACACCGCCGTTGAGGATCTCGTTCAAGGCCGACTGAGCCATCGCAGGTACCGCGGACAAAACGAGCGCAGCCGACAGTACAAGAGTTTTCAGCATGTTCATTGGAACCTCCAGCGTTCTTGCGGCCAGCACCCTGGCAACCGCGATCCTTGTCCGAAATCAGTTGCAATGCAAGCGGAACTTATGCCTAAATCTCCGTCACGATGTTTCCGTTTGCGGCGGCTAACGGCGTATGAGGGGGTGTTGACGGCAGTGGGCGACAATCGGCCGGTCATCGAATTCGACCATGTTTCCAAATGGTTCGGCGACTTCCAGGTGCTGAAGGAGGTCTCGCTTTCGGTCGCGTCCGGCGAGCGCATCGTGATCTGCGGGCCCTCCGGTTCCGGCAAGTCCACGCTGATACGCTGCATCAACGGACTGGAGAATTATGAAAAGGGCGCGATCACGGTCGCCGGCGTCAGGCTCGGCTCCGATGCCGCAAGCATGCGGGCCGTGCGCGGCAAGGCGGGCATGGTCTTCCAGCAATTCAACCTGTTCCCGCATTTGACGGTTCTGGAGAACCTCATGCTCGGCCCGCTGCGCGCCCGCAACATGGGAAGGCGCGAGGCCGAGGAACTGGCGCGGCGTTACCTTTCCCGGGTGCGCATTCCCGAGCAGGCGAACAAGTATCCCCGCCAGCTTTCCGGCGGCCAGCAGCAACGTGTGGCGATTGCGCGTTCGCTGTGCATGGAGCCGGCGATCATGCTGTTCGACGAGCCGACCTCGGCTTTGGATCCCGAGATGATCAACGAGGTGCTGGACGTGATGACCGAACTGGCGGGCACGGGGATGACCATGTTGTGCGTGACGCATGAGATGGGCTTCGCCCGCCGCGTCGCCGACCGCATCATGTTCATGGACCATGGAGAGATCGTCGAGACCGCGCCGCCGGAGCGCTTCTTCCAGTCGCCGGAAAGCGCGCGCTGCCGCGAGTTCCTGCAGAAGATCCTGAACCATTGAGGCTGCGGGCATGAGAAACGCCATCGTCCTTGCCCTCCTCGCCGCCTTGCTCACTGGCTGTTCGACGAATTGGGGCTGGTATGTCGTCAACCCGGCCACGCCGGCCGGCTATCGCAACGTGATGTTCCTGCTGAGCGGGCTGCAATACACAATTCTCCTTTCGGCGACAGCAATCGTGATCTCGATCGCTGTCGGCCTGTTGATCGCCCTTCCTGGTCTCTCGGCAAATCGTTGGCTGCGCACAGCCAGCCGCTCCTATGTTGAGGTGGTGCGGGCGGTGCCGATCCTTGTGCTGATCCTGTGGGTCTATTATGGCCTGCCGCAAATCACCGGCATTTCGATCGGCGTGTTCTGGGCCGGCGTTATCGCGCTGGCGCTCTCCGACAGCGCCTTCCAGGCGGAGATATTCCGCGCCGGCATACAATCCATAGCCCGCGGCCAGTATGAGGCGGCCTACTCGATTTCGCTCAACTACCGCGACACTATGCGCTTCGTGATCCTGCCGCAGGCGATCCGCCGCATCCTGCCGGCCATCGGCAACCAGGTCGTCTACATGCTGAAGATGTCGTCGCTGGTCTCTGTCATCGGCATGCAGGAACTGACGCGAAAAGCCAATGAACTCGTGGTCACCGAGTACCGGCCGTTGGAGATCTATACCTTCCTCGTTCTTGAATACCTCGTGCTCATCCTGATCGTTTCCTCCGGCGTGCGCTGGCTGGAGCGTCGGCTGCGCACCGACGAACGGTGAGGCGGGGATGAAACGCGTCGGAACCGGCGCCACGGGTGAAGCGGGTGATACCGCCCGGGGAAGCGGGCGGTCGGGGGGTGCGACGAGCGTTGCACGGGCGCTGAACGCCGAGCCTGCCAGTAGCTCCGCCGATTGCACGCCATAACCCCGAAGCGCGAGCCAACTGTTGCGAAAATCGTCAGTCAACGGATGGAAACACAACCGTTCCAGTTCGGCTGTCCTGAAAACCCTCGGGAAATCGGGCCAGTTCCAGGCCCGCGGCTCGCCGCGCGAGACCTCCGTCAACCGTCCGTTGGCGTAGCGGCGCGTGCCTGGAATGGCGTTGAAGGCCGGCATGTCGACTTCGCCGAGCCCTGTAGCATCGCCGCGCGCGATCGTCTCAGTGTTGACGCCATACAGGCGGTGAAGATGGCATTCGGGCAGCCGCAAAGGCTTCCCATTATCATGCGGGCAAGCTTATGACAGGCCTTGAAGGGGTGAATCTGCGCCGTCAAAGGGCTGACCACAGACCCAGCGCGCCGACCAGAATGAGGCTCCCTCCCCAGAACCATTCGAGATCGAACCAACTGCGCCGTATCGCCCCAAGCCCGAACCAGCGATAGACGCCCCAGGCCATCGCGCCGCCAGAGATCGTCATGGCAGCGGTGTGGGCCAGCGCCACGAACACCGCGACCCCGCCATTGCGCATCAGCACATCGGCCGCGCCGTGTCCGGCGTCCTGATCGATCGTCGTGCAGATTCCGAGATAGATAGGGACCAGCATCAAGGCTGCACCGTGGGCCAAAGCCACCAGGAACGACCAGAGCGCAAGGCGGTGCGGCGGCACTCGCGCCAAGAAGCGGGGATGGCGCCGGGTCGCGAGTATCCACACGCCAAGTCCGATGACCAACAGGCCCGCGCCGATGCGCAAACTGCGTTCGTATTGCGCCAGAACCAGCAACAAGGTGAAAGGCAGAAGGATCGCCAGCATCGCCACCAGTTGCCCAAGCGCGAGCGCCGCCATCACCGCATCGACGATCTTGGCATAGCCGGTGCAGCGGCAGAGCAC
>CALMYO010000135.1 GCA_937873685.1 uncultured Paracoccaceae bacterium | reverse complement strand
GCCCTCGTATTGCGCGGGGATCGCGTTCAGCACCGGCGCGATGCGAGCATAAGTGTCTTCGTCCGCCCCCGCCATGATCGACGGGCCATGGCGCGCGCCCTCCTCACCACCGGAAACGCCCATGCCGACGAAGCGCAGGCCGCTTCCCTCCAGTTCGGAGAAACGGCGAACAGTATCATGGAAATTGGCGTTGCCGGCGTCGATCAGGATGTCGCCGGCTGCCATCAGCGGCTGCAGATGCGCGATCTGCTCGTCCACTGCCTCGCCGGCCTTGACCATGACGATCACCGGGCGCGGAGGGCGGATCGCCGCGATCAGCGCCTGCGGGGTTTCGCAGCCGACGATGTTGGACGCGAGTTCGCCCGCATTGGCGACGAACTCATGCGTCTTGTCGACAGTGCGGTTGAACACCGCGATGCGGAAGCCCTTTTCGGCGATGTTTAGCGCCAGGTTGGCGCCCATGACGCCAAGCCCGACAAGGCCGATTTCCGCTTCCGCCATCGCTTCGTTCTCCTGTGTGCAAACCCGCCCGCCGCGAAGAACCGCGGCGGGTAGTTGCCTCGTGCGGCTTGCCGGTCAGTCGGCAATCACGCGCTGCTTCTGCTGGCCGAGACCGGCGATGCCGAGTTCCATCACGTCGCCGGCCTTCAGGAAGCGCGGCGGCTTCATGCCGAGACCGACGCCGGGCGGCGTGCCGGTGGAGATGATGTCGCCGGGCTGCAGGCTCATGAACTGCGAAAGATAGGAAACGAGGTGGACCACGCCGTAGACCATCGTCGCCGTCGAGCCGTTCTGCACCTTCTCGCCGTTGACCGAGAGCCACATCGGCAGCGCCTGCGGATCGGCGATCTCGTCACGCGTCACCAGCCACGGGCCGGTCGGGCCGAACGTGTCGCACGACTTGCCCTTCGTCCACTGCCCTGCCCGCTCTGCCTGGAACGCGCGTTCGGACACGTCGTTGATGACACAATAGCCGGCGACATGCTTCAGCGCGTCCGCCTCGCTGACATATTTGGCATGCGTGCCGATGACGACGCCGAGTTCGACTTCCCAGTCGGTCTTTTCCGAGCCGCGCGGTATCGCGACGTCGTCATTCGGGCCGACGATCGCTGAAGTCGCCTTCATGAAGATGATCGGCTCCGGAGGAACCTTGGCCCCGGTCTCGGCCGCGTGGTCGGAGTAGTTGAGGCCAATGCAGATGAACTTGCCGGTACCGGCGACGCAGGGGCCAAGACGCGGATTGCCGCCGACTTTCGGCAGCGAGGCAGGATCGATCGCCGCGATGCGCGCCAGACCCGCATCCGACAAAACATCGCCGGCGATGTCTGCGACAACGCCCGACAGGTCACGGATGGCGCCATCGGCATCCAGCATGCCCGGCTTCTCGGCGCCCGGCTCTCCAAAACGCAACAGTTTCATGGGGTTCCTCTCCTTGGGTGAATCCGTTCCGCATGCAGCGGAATCGATTTCTCAGGTCCGCAGACCCGGATTTTTTATGTTGAATCGCCTTGTGAGCGACCTGAATCGATTTCTCGAGTTCAAAAGGCGCGGAAAGTCAGCGTCGTCAGCGATCGCGCGATGCCGGGAATGTCGAGAATCCGCTCGTTGATGAACTTGCCGATGTCCTCGTCCTTCGGCACGTAGAGCTTCATCAGCAGGTCGAAGTCGCCGCTGGTCGAATAGAGTTCAGAAGCGATTTCGCGCTCCCACAGGCGCTCCGCCACCTCGTAGGTCTTGCCGGGGTGGCAACGCAACTGCACGAAAACGGTATTCATAATTCGGTCCTCACCTGCCAGAGTTCGGGGAAAAGCTCCACCTCCAGCATGCGCTTCAGGTATGTCACGCCGCCGGTGCCGCCGGTGCCGCGCTTCATGCCGATCACCCGCTCCACGGTGGTCATATGGTTGAAGCGCCAGCGCCGGAAGTAATCCTCCATGTCGACCAGTTTTTCGGCGAGTTCGTACAGCGCCCAGTGTTTCTGCGGGTCCTTGTAGACGATCTTCCAGGCGTCGCGCACGGCGGCGTCGAAGGCCCAGGGCCGCGACACGTCGCGCGAAAACGCCGCCGCGCCCGGATCGACGCCATGCCCGGCGACGCAGGCCAGCGCCACGTCGTAGAGGCTCGGCTGCTGCAGTTCCATTTCCAGCACCGCCAGCAATTCCGGCCGGTGCGCGTGCCGGCGCAGCATCGCGGCGTTGCGGTTTCCGAGCATGAATTCGATCCGCCGGTACTGGTGCGACTGGAAGCCGGAGGACTGGCCAAGCGCATCGCGAAACCGCGTGTATTCGCTCGGCGTCATGGTGCGCAGCACGTCCCATGCCGAATTCAACTGCTCGAAGATGCGCGCCATGCGGCTCAGCATCTTGAAGGCCGGCTGCAGCTCGTCGGCCTGCACTGCCGCGCGCGCCGCCGCCAGTTCGTGCACGGCAAGGCGCATCCACAATTCCGAGGTCTGGTGCTGGATGATGAACAGCATTTCGTCATGGGCGTCTGACAGCGGATGCTGCGCCGAAAGGATGGCGTCGATGTGCAGGTAGTCGCCGTAGGACATCGCCGCGGAAAAATCGGTGCGTGCGCCCTCGCGCGCCGGGTCGTAGGCGTCGCTCATGTCACGGCCGCCCGCTGGTGATATTCCGGCGCATCCCACAGCCGCTCGCGCATGACGGTTGCCAGGATTTCGACCGCGCGGTCGATCTCGGCTTCGCCGATGTAGAGCGGCGTCACGCCGAAACGCATGATGTCTGGCGCACGGAAATCGCCGACGACGCCGCGCGCGATCAGCGCCTGCATCGCGGCATAACCGTTCTCGAAACGGAAGCTGACCTGCGAACCGCGCTTCGTTGGGTCGCGCGGGCTGGCAAGCGTCAGCATCGGGCAGGCCGCCTCGACGCCGGCGATGAAGCGCCCGGAGAGTTCGATCGAACGCGCGCGCAACGCCGGCATGTCGACACCATTCCAGACGTCCAGCGCCGCTTCCAGCGCGGCCATCTGCAGAATTGGTGGCGTGCCGACGCGCATGCGCGCCGAACCTGCGCCCGGACGGTAGTCGAGATCGAAGGCGAACGGCGCCGCATGTCCAAGCCAGCCCGACAGCGTGGGCCGCACCTTATCGGCGATATCCGGCCGCGTGTAGATGAAGGCCGGCCCGCCAGGCCCCGCGTTGAGGTACTTGTAGGTGCAACCGGCGGCGAATTCCGCGTTGCAGCCGGCAATGTCGACCGGTAGCGCGCCTGCGGAATGGGCGAGATCCCAGATCATCACCGCGCCACGCGCATGGGCCACCTCGGTGATGCGCGCCATGTCGTGCATGCGGCCGGTGCGGTAA
This sequence comes from uncultured Paracoccaceae bacterium, assembly GCA_937873685.1. GTDB lineage: Bacteria > Pseudomonadota > Alphaproteobacteria > Rhizobiales > Rhizobiaceae > CALMYO01. The sequence continues at coordinate 2,932 of CALMYO010000135.1, read as the reverse complement.
TCCACTTGCGTCAGCATAACCGCCGCCACGCTGTCGTCGATGGCGCTTTCCAGCCGTTCGGGGTCGACACAAACCAGTTCGTGCCCCTTGCCGATGGTCTCCATCAGCCCTTCGGCCATGTAGAGATCGGTCGGGAAATTGCCGGTGTCGGAAAGGATGACCCGCCGGTCCGGCCGCAATGAGAGGGCGGCGGCAAGCGCCTGGTAGATCTTGATCGACAGCGTGTCGCCGACGACAGTCGTGCCCGGCGCCGCGCCGATCAGTGCGCCAATCCGGTCGCCGAGGCGCGCCGGCATCTCCATCCATCCGGCCTTGTTCCAGCCGCCGATCAGCATGCCGCCCCACTCGTCCGAAACCGTGCGGGCGATGCGCGCCGCTGCAGCTTTCGGCAACGGCCCGAGCGAATTGCCGTCGAGATAGACCATCCCCTCCGGCAGGTCGAACAGGTCTCTGGTGCGGCAAAAATCAGTCATGTTGCAGGTCTCGGGCATCAGCCGCTGTTCATGCTCCAACGGCGATCTCCGATTAGCACGTCGAAACGGGCAATCCACAGCAAATTCGGTTTATTGGCGCGCCAATCGCCTCAACAGGCTTTGCGATTCCGGCAAACCTGAATGACAATGGGCCATGATCACCGATTTCGACGATGCCTACGCCAATGGCGCCCATATCGCGGGCGCCGCCGATTATCCTCCGCGCTGGGCCGCCAAGGCGGAGGCGTTTCGGGCAGGAAGGCTGTCTGAACATCGCGCGGAAATCGACATTCCCTATGGCGAATCCCCACGCCAGATGTTCGATCTGTTCCTCCCCGCAGACCACGCGAAAGGCCTCGCCGTGTTCGTGCATGGCGGCTACTGGAAGGCGTTCGGCAAGTCCGACTGGTCGCATCTTGCCGCCGGCGCACTGGACAATGGCTGGGCGGTCGCCCTGCCCGGCTACACGCTTGCGCCGCAGGCGCGCATCACTGAAATCGGCCGCGAGATCGCGGCGGCGATCACAGCCCTTGCGGAGCGCATCGAAGGACCGATCCGCCTTTCCGGCCATTCCGCCGGCGGACATCTGGTCACCCGCATGATCTGTGAAGGAACGTCGCTCGCGCCGCACATCCCGTCTCGCATAGAGCACGTGCTGTCGATCAGCGGTGTGCACGACCTGCGCCCGATTCGCCGCACCGCCATGAACGAAATCCTCCACATCGACGACGCCGAGGCGATGGCCGAAAGCCCCGCCCTGCTGGCGCCTGTCGTTTCCTGCCCGGTCACATGCTTCGTTGGCGCAAACGAACGGCCGGAATTCGTGCGCCAGACGCACCTGCTCGCCAGTATCTGGACCGGCCTTGGCGCGGAAATCCGGTCGATTGAAGCGCCGCACAAGCACCATTTCGACGTTATCGACGGCCTCGAAGACACAAATCACCCGCTTTGCCGGCTGTTTGCGCCGTAACGGCATCTGTATCGGGGGAAATCGACGAAGGCCGTTGCCGGTCGCTGCAAACCGGTTTACCGTCCGGTCAAAAATTTATTGGCGGGAAGCCCGAAATTCACCAGCCAGATGGAGGCTCAAACATGCGCAAGCCAGACAACATCATGACCTTCGCGGATTTTTCCCGCCGTCGCCTGCTGCAGGCGGCCGGAATGGGCGCAGCGACGCTCGCGCTTCCCGGCGCGTTGCGCGGCGCGCTCGCCCAGTCGCCGATAAAGACGGCGGCGATCTACACCGTTCCGGTCGAGCAGCAATGGGTCAGTCGCATTCACAAGGCGGCCAACACCGCCAAGGATCGCGGCGACATCGAGTATGCCTTTTCTGAGAGCGTTTCCAACAACGATTACGAGCGCGTGATGCGCGAGTACTGCGAGGCCGGCCACCAGTTGATCATCGGCGAGGCTTTCGCGGTGGAAGACGCGGCGCGCGCCGTTGCGGCCGATTATCCCGACCGCGCCTTCCTGATTGGCTCGTCCTTCAAGCCGGACGCGGACAAGAACCCGAACTTCGCCGTGTTCGACAACTACATTCAGGACGCCTCCTATCTCACCGGAATCATCGCCGGTGCGATGACCAAGTCGAAGAAGATCGGCATGGTCGGCGGCTACCCGATCCCCGAGGTGAACCGCCTGATGAACGCCTTCATGGCTGGCGTGCGTGAGACCGCGGCCGACGCTGCCTTCCAGGTCGCGTTCATCGGCTCCTGGTTCGACCCGCCGAAGGCCAAGGAAACCGCGTTTGCGCAGATCGACGCCGGCGCTGACATCATGTACGCGGAGCGCTTCGGCGTTTCCGACGCCGCCAAGGAGCGCGGCATCCTGGCGATCGGAAACGTCATTGACACGCAGGCCGACTATCCCGACACGGTGGTCGCCTCGGCGCTCTGGCATTTCGAGCCGACGCTCGACGCGGCAATCGCAGCGGTCAAGGCAGGCAGCTTCAAGGCCGACGACTACGGCGCCTATTCCTTCATGAAGGCCGGCGGCTGTTCGCTTGCGCCGCTCGGCACCTTCGAGGGTAAGCTTCCGGAAGCGGCGATGAAGATGGTGATGGAGAAGGAAGCCGCGATCCGTGACGGCTCGTTCTCCGTGACAATCGACGACAACGAGCCGAAGTCCGGGTGAAGTGTCGAGAAATCGAAGGGCGCCAGTCTCCCCCCTTGCGGGGGAGATGTCGGCGAAGCCGACAGAGGGGGGCAATTGGCCGCTCTCGTTAAAGTGAAGCACGCGAAGATCCCTCGGTCCGGACATGCCCGATTTGCCTCCCGACATGGTCCAAGGTCATCCCGCGGGCCCGGAAACAGTCCTGTCCCTCGTTTCGATTACCAAGCGGTTCGGGGCGCTGACCGCCAATGACGCGATCTCGTTCGATCTGAAGCGTGGCGATATCGTCGCCCTGTTGGGTGAAAACGGCGCCGGCAAGACCACGTTGATGAACATCCTGTTCGGCC